>PITX01000014.1 GCA_017577345.1 Clostridiales bacterium | reverse complement strand
CTTCTGGAGGCAGCCGAGCAGATCGCCGCAGCATGCAAAGCTGGCGATTCCCTCGGTTTGTCGCAGGAAGAGCTGGCATTCTATGATGCTCTCACCAAACCGGCAGCCATTAAGGATTTCTATGAAAACGACACCTTGGTGCAAATGACAAAGGAACTTACGGAAATGCTCCGCAAGAACAGGACGATCGATTGGCAGAAAAAAGAAACGGCCCGCGCCACCATGAGGAAGATGGTGAAACGACTGCTGAAAAAGTACAAGTATCCTCCGGAACAGTACGAAGACGCAATCGACACCGTTATCAGCCAGTGTGAAATGTGGACGGATAACGAAGTGGCATAAAAGGCAGTATTGATCTTTGATAAGCAATTAACACCCTTGCAATTTGTCAAGTCTGTAGAATTCCATTTCACACATTCGACAAAAGCACACCTCTCTTGTACTATGAAGGCGCAAGGGAGGTGCTTGCTTTATGAATAAGACTTTTGAAAATGGCCTGACCTACAGGCAGGTCGGAGATTATCTGCTGCCGGAGCTGGAAGTGCCGGAGGCACCGAAGGTCGGCGTATGGGGAAAACGCCGTGAAGCGTATCTGCGAGAGCAGCGGAACGGCATCTATACCGGGCTGCTGGTGACCGGAGAACTGAACGCTCATCTGGAGGAGGTTGACCGCAGCGCAGAGGAAATGCTTTTTCAGCTTGTAACGGAAATGGCGGCAAGAGAGCAGGTCACGGAAACGCTGAAAGCTGCCGATCAGATGGAGTGGGTGCGCCGCATGAATAGCATCCGAAGCCGCGCAGAAGAAGTCGTATTCGCCGAACTGATCTATGTGTAAAGGGAGGGTATCAAAATGAAGAAAATCACTTGTCTGCTGCTTTGTCTGATTCTTGCCGGACTGACCGGCTGTGTCCGCGCAGAAGCTGCCGTACAGGCTGAAAGAAAGCAAAAGGCAGCCGTTGTCACGACTGCCGAAACAGAACACGCTGAAAAAGAAAAGCCTGCCGCAGTCTGCGGCAGCGTGCAGAAACCGACCAGACCGATCCCGAAGATCACCGGCCCGAAGTCCTCGCTGAAGAAGAAAGTAAAACCGGAGGAGCCGACACCTACGGAAAGTGAAACCCCACCGACGGAAACCGAGCCGACGCCCACACAACCGCAACCGACGGAGCCGGTACCGACAGAACCTGAACCTACCGAACCGGCACCCACGGAAACCGAGCCTGCAGAACTGGAAAAGGCGTACAGCATACAGGCGGCAATGGACTACGGCAATGCCTATGCTCAAAGCCTGGGGTATCAAATCAACTACTCCATCACACCGGCAGGCGCGAGCTACTGGCCGCCGGATGAGCAATCAGACCGCGCAATCGTTAAGTACGGCGGTCAGGCGTATCTGAATGATCGGGTGAAACAATGTGTAGATGCTACCTATGAATGGATGCAGTATCAGCACGAGCAATACCCCAACAACCCGAATTATATGGTCTCCAAAATCCCAATCCGCGTCTATATCGAGTACCGGTACACCGATGCCGATCGCGGGGATGTCTATTGGATCTATGTTCTGAGCTGAATAATCAATACACAAATCCGGTAAGTGCTCAAATTGAGCACTTACCGGATTATTTGTTATCCTCCTCCGCCGATGTTTGCTTCTGACAGTATCAAACTGAGGTTTTCCGCTTCAAGCTGACCTATATTTTCAGCTTGAACACATCAAGATTGTCAATATTTCCGATATAGGTAAATCCGTTTGCGAGGGCAAGGTGCTTTGTTTTCTCCTGCTCAGGGACACATTCGATCACCAGATCCTTTTTCATTTCACACGCTTTTGCGATTATATTTTTGGTGATTATCGTTGCATATCCCTTTCCCCAGTATTTTTTATCAAGAACCCAACCAAGCTCATAAGAATCCGCATCATATTCATGAAAGATGACATAGCCGATGAACTTACCGTCTTTTTCTGCGGCGAAAACAAGGGGTACCTCACATAGTCCTGCACGGATAAGGAAGTCTTTTGTTTGTTCCAATGAATATGGAGATTCAACGTACCTCATAACCTCCGGGTCTGACAAAACGTTATATAGCTCGTTCAAATCAGACAACTGAAATTTTCTTATAAAAATCTCATTTTTCTTCATGTGCTCTCCAAAAATCAATGAAAAGGGGTCTCTCTGTATCCCATCCTTTCGGTCAGATCACCGAGACTCTTATCGTACTGTTTCTGCGAAATCGCGTGGTGCGCAAGGAATGTGTCCAAAAGTGCTTTCTGCTTCTCATATAGCTTGCGTTTCTTTTCCTCCGGTGTGAGCCCTGCCCATTCATCATATTCCGTCTCCATAAAATCACCGCCTCAAAATCTGTAATAACAGAATACCAGATAATAAGGCATTTTGCAATCACATGCCGTTGAGGATCTGCTTTCGCATCTTTTCAATCGCACCATGAAATACACGCTGCACGGTGCTGCGGCGTTCACCGAACTCCAGCGCGATGTCCTCGAACTTCTGATAACGCTCCCGTTCACGGAACGAAACAGACCCGTATTCATCCGTCACCGGCTCACGCACATCGAGACAGTCCGGACAGATGTTCAGCCGTTTTGAGACAGTCATCTGTTCACGTACTGAAAGTGAGCAAAAGGCTCCGAATACGGCATCCGCCTTCTGATGCTCCAGCCAGACACACATCGGGTCTGACGAATAATCAGGAATGCGTTCTTCAAAGACCGACGGATCGTTTTCTCCGTCCTCGTCATATTCGTCATCCTGCAGCTCCAGCGGGTGCTCGTTGCGCAGCGCTCCGACAAGCATTTCTTTGAGCGTGTCCGTGCTGACGCCGGTCTGGGCGTGGATCCTTTCAAGTGTCTCAGGATCGCTTTTCTCCCCATACTCGCGGTAGAGCCGGATCACTTTCTTGAGGTCTGTGTATTCGCTCTTTTTCGGGACGGTGTAGCCGGTGCGCATCGTGCGTACATATTCGTCGATCTCGCTGTTGCAATAGGCCCTCATAAACTTTTCAAACGGTACGCCGCGCGACGGATCGTAGACGGCAAGCGCATTCCAGATGCCGATGATATACGACTGCTTCAGATCCTCAAAGTGTCCGCACATCGCGTATCGCTGAACAATGCCGGAGATGATCTTATTGAGCTTGCGCTCATAAGCGTTCAGAAACCAGTCAAAGTATTGGCTGTCCTTTTCGGAAAGACAGCGTTCAATATATTCCTGCAGCGGCATCTTCGGCGGTGCGGGGAGAATGCGGTACCGCTTCAGATCAGCTTCCCAATCCTTCAACCGTTCATCCTCCGTTTCACTTTCGCGACCAGAGCAGCCATATCAGCCGTGTAAGCTTCAAACGAATAGGAGCTGTCACGCCTGACTTTTTCCTTCAACTGTGCTGCGTGCCTGCAGAAGGCCTCCTCATCGGAAGCCGTGAGCTGTTTGCGGCTTTTTGCGGTGTATATGTACTGGCAAATCCGATCATAGACGCGCACCACAGGGTCATCCTTTGCTCGTTCCTTTTTGCCCATAGCTGCCGCATACAGTTTACAGGTGAGGATTTTTCCCCGGACCTTTATCGACGCAGGACTATTGCAATACTTCTGCCTTGTCGCATCACACATCAGAAAAACCTTTCCGCAGACGGCACAGCGCCGCGGATAATGTCCGCAATGCAGACCCTCAAAGAAATCGTTTGCGATCAGGTCAAACAGCCTGTCAAAGCTGATGCGCTTTGCAAAGACAGGACTGCCGTCCTTGTCATGCCGGATGAAGGAATGGCACTGAATGACCGAAAACGGAACCCCCTCAAATGCCTGCAAAGCGTACGGCAAAAGATGCTTCTTGTCATAATGCACGACCTGCGGAACGGGTTCCTCCCATAGCAGGCCTTCTTCCTCTTTTTTATCTGCTTCCAAAGCGGTGATGGAAACGAATTCATCCAGCCTGTTGCAGACATCCTCGATATCCGACGGCAGCTGATCCGTGAACTTCAGTATTCTGACAACCTCTTTGCGCAGTTCTTCTGCCTCGTCAAAGAAAGCACTGTCCGGGATGAACTTTGCAAACGCATCCCCATCAGCGACTGCTTCGGGAGAGAGCAGGGACAGCTCTGCCCGCTTTCGGAAATATTCTTGAAGCACCGCCGCGTTTTCAATACAGAACAGGTCTCTGATCATCTGCGCTCCGCGCTTTGCATCCTCCTCCGAAATCGGCAGAAGCTCCGTAAGCTGTGCAAATGCCCGTGCGGCGGCATCTCCTGCAGAAACGAAATGCCCGCAGTTCACATAGCCGTGTGCAAGCTCGTCCCTAACGCGGTGCACGGCACTGTCACTCAGAAGCAGAAAGCGATGCCACAGCTGATCCCGGTCGTTCTGATTCAGCAGCGAAATGACAAAAGAGCCTGCCGGTTGTTCGCTGCTGCCGAAACAAACCTTACTGTCCTTATATTCTACCTCAAACAAACCTTCAAACCGTACCGTCGCGACCACATCCTTTCTGATTTTTCTCCTATCGGATGACCTAATTATAAGAACATATAAGTACGATAATCGGGACAGAAAAAGTGGCATAGTCAGATTGTAAGATTATCGTTTTTGAGTTGTAAGGTCATTTGATACAAAAATCGAAAATTCCTGCATTATATAAGTAGAGGGGGTTGCGGGATACCCTTCTGACACAAAGTGTCTGTCCTAGCCGAGGGGACAGGCACTTCACTCTGAAATATGAAAGGAAAGAATAATGAACGAAACAGAAGAAAGAATCAAACAACTGAAAAGCATTATCATCGACCCGGAGTTCGAAAAGGTATGCCCTCCGCTGACCGAAGACGAGTTTTCGCAGTTGGAGCAAAACATCCTGTCTGACGGCGCGGTCACAAGTCCGCTTGTCGTATGGAATAATATACTGATCGACGGTCATCACAGACGGCAGATCATTCTAAAGCATCCGGAACTAGAGTACCACATTCAGGAAGTAACATTGCCAACCCGGGCCGAGGCAATTGCATGGATATGTAAGAACCAGGTGGGACGCCGAAACTTAACACCTAAACAGTTGGTATATTTAATTGGCATGCGGTATGCATTGGAAAAACAAACTTGGGGGGCTTCCGACGGATTTCGCGGAAATGGATGCACCAGAGCTGTAAGTTGTCAGAGTGAGAACTTACAGGAAAAAAGAAAAACATGCGAAAAAGTTGCTAAAGAATTTGGCATCAGTAGTGCTTCCGTTAACCGTGCATTAAAGTTCACAAAAGGAATCGAAGCCGCTGAAGCCGCCTGCCCGGGTGTGAAATGGGAACTTTTGCACGGCGGCTATCTGCCGCCAAGAGAAGAAATCGCCAGATGGCCAAAGCTTCCCAAAGAGGAACTTGCTGCAAAGGTTGCAGAAATCTTCAGGATACGGGAAGAAATACAGGAAAAAGCCCGACGGGAGGATGAATCTGATCCCATCGAAACAAAGCAAGAACGCGCAATCAAGTTCACAAAAGGGATCGAAGCCGCCGAAGCCGCCTGCCCCGGTGCGCATCAGAAGCTTTTTGAAGGTGGCTACTTGCCGCCCCATAGTGTGATCGGGGAATGGGCAGATCTTCCAAAAGAAGAGGTCACCGCAAGGGTTGAAGAAGTTTTCGCAACACAGAAAGAACTGAAAAGAAAAGGTAAACGGTCTCTTGCTCTTGAGATTATCCGAGAGAAGGGAGAAAAATTTCAGAAAGCCTGTGAGGCGTACTGTACTGATTTTCCAGAACTTTTGGAGGAGGAAAAGCAGCAGCTCCTCCAGTCGCTTGAAGTCGTGACTGAGTATCTGCTTGGACTCCGCGAGTAGATACATATTTGAATGATTATCTTCATCGCGCTGCTTGTAAGATTATCGTTTTCGAGTTGTAAGGACATTTGATACAAAAATCGAAAATTCCTGCATTATATAAGTAGAGGGGGTTGCGGAGATCCCCTTGAAACGAAAAGTGCCTGCCCTTGCCGATGAGGGACAGGCACTTTCTTATTTTTACCATGAGAAGGGAGGTGAAAAAACATGGGAAAAATACCGCTGATCGATGCGGAGACCCTGTACTATAAGCCGCTCAATCATCCGAAGCAGCTGATTGACGGCATTCTTTCAGACGGTCTGGCGATTCTGGCAGGCGACTCCAAAATCGGCAAAAGCTGGCTTGTGCTCTGGTTCTGCCTGCAGATCAGCAGAGGCGAGCCAGTGTGGGGCTGTCCGACACACAAAACGGATGTCGTGTATCTGGCTTTGGAGGATCGCGAGTGGCGCGTCCAGCAGCGTATGCAGGATCTGATCGAGGAGGACCCGCCGGAGAATCTTCTGTTCGGCTTCTCCTGCGGCAGACTCGGACAGGAGCTGGAGGACCAGATCGAAACGATCCTGAAGGAGCATCCGGGAACAGGGCTGATCTTCATCGACACTCTACAGATGGTTCGTGACAATGTTTCGGCAAAGGTCAATGCCTACGCGCAGGACTACAAAGATCTGTCCTCGCTGAAAAAGATCGCAGACAATCACGGCATCTGCATCGTCATCGTACATCACACCCGAAAGGAACGGGACAACGGAAACATCTTCAACGACATCACCGGCTCGACCGGGATCATGGGCGTGGCAGATACCTGTATGGTCCTTCGGAAGGTTGACCGCTTCAGCGGCAAAGCCACCTTCAGCATCACCGGACGCGACATCGAAGAAAAGAAGCTGTTTCTGGAGATGGAAGGCGTGACGTGGCATGTCATAGAGGACAACTCTCCGTACGAGCCGAAAACGGAACGGGTACCGGAATTTATTTTTCAGGTGGTCGACTTCCTTCTGCTGCACCGGGAGTTTCACGGGACTACCTCGGATCTTCTGGATGCTCTGGAGATCGATGACCTCAGACCGAACATCGCAAGCAGATATCTGACACGCTATTACAGCACCGTGCTTGCGCCAATGGGGATCACCTATGAGTACCGCAAGACTGCTGCCGCACGGACGATCTGTCTGACGCTGCGTGACGATGATGACGATGATGACGGTGTTTCGAGGAGCGAGATACTTGCGTCACTAAAGGCGGAGAATGACGATAAGGAGTCGCCCCCGGATCAATCGTCACAACCGTCACAATCGTCATTTCCGCTTGTGACGGAAGACGACCCGGACTTCCCGTTTTGAGCCAAAATGCCCGTTTTTGGCACAAAAACACAGAGTAGCCGAAGAAAATTGCGCCACTTTGGCACAAACGCAGAAGGGTCGGAGAAAGCGCATATCCGTAAGGATAGCGAGCATGGAATTTGTGTTGCCAAATTCCCACGCGGACGCTGCCGCGAAAGGGGCCGGCCCCTGTAACCCCGTTTTGTGAGAGGAGGAATGCTATGAGAAACAGAACGGAATCGATCAATGTTCGTGTCTTCAACAGCGAGAAAAGCACGATCCGAAGGAAAGCAAAAAAGGCAAATATGAGTCTGTCGGAATACCTCCGCGTCTGCGCTCTGGAGGGGACACCGCAGCCACCGCCGCAGAAGGAGCTTGCCGAGATCTACGGCCTGCTCGAACAGACGAGCAGCAAGGCAGACGATCCGCAGACGGTCCGGCGGCTTTGCAGACTGATGCAGAACATTCTGAAGTTTTATTGTTTCGGAGGGGTGATGTCGGATGGCAGTCACGAAGATCTGGCCGATCCATGACAATGTCGCCCGGTCACTGGCGTACTGTATGAATCCGGAGAAGACAGACTACGAAACCGTCCGGTCGATGCACGGACTGAGAAGCGCCGTTGCCTATGCAGCCGACAAAGGAAAGACACAGTTCTCCGATGAAAGCCGCTTTGCAGTCACGGCACTCAACTGCAGCGCGGAAACAGCCGCAGAGGAAATGGATGCAGTCAAACGCCGCTACGGAAAGACCGGCGGGATCGTTGCATATCACGCCTACCAGTCCTTTAAGCCGGGCGAGGTTTCTGCGGAGGACTGTCACAGGATCGGTGTCGAGCTTGCAAAGGAGCTCTGGGGAAATAAGTACCAGATGCTGATCACCACGCATTTCAACACCGGCACCTACCACAACCACTTTGTCGTGAACAACATCGGCATGTGGGACGGACAGCGGCTGCCGGCAAAGAAGGCACTCTATTACAAAATGCGGGATACCTCCGACCGTCTCTGCAGAGAGCATAACCTGTCCGTCATCGAGGATCCACAGCGGCACAAGACGGCGCGTTCGGTCTACTTTGCCGAAAAGAACGGGGAACCGACACGCTACAACCTGATGCGCGAGGCGTTGGACGAGGGACTGTCAATGGCAGTCGACTGGGAACAGCTTGTCCGCGTGATGCGAAAGCTCGGCTATATCGTCGAGCCGAATTACGGCAGGAAGTATCCGACGATCCGTTCACTGCGGTCAAAGAAATGTCTGCGTACCTTCCGGCTCGGAGCGGACTATGACAGGACAGCCATTGAGTGCCGGATGGAAGAAAACCGATACAATGACGAGGCGTTTTACGGTTATCGGGAGTTTATGGCACAGCACTCCGGAAGCTGGCGAAATAAGGGGATGAACCCGTCTGAAGCGGAAACACACCGCCGCAGACGGGATTTCTATTTTCAAATGACCAGAGTCTCCGGCATCACTATCGTGCTTCGCTGCTTCAGCGTGATCCTCGGCCTGGAGCCGTTGGAGAACGAGTATCAAAAGCCGCTTTCTCCCGAATGCCGTGAAGCTCTGCGAAAGCTCGACCGTTATACGGCAGAGCTGACGCTGGCAGGCAGAGAAAGCTTCAAGACCCCGGAGGATGTTCAGCGCTTTCTGGAAACGACGGAGGAAAAGATGCAAGGCTTCATTGCTGACCGAAACAAGATCCGCAATAAGCAGCGCAACTGCAGAGAGCCTACTGAACGGGAGAAGCTGAAGCGCCTGTGTGCCGACTGCACGACGGTCATTGAAGGACTGCGAAAGGAGGTGAAGACGGCACAGAACATTCTGGATGACAATCCGAAAATCAAAGAGCTGCTTGAATGCGAGTATGAGACGCTAATCGAAGCCGATCCGTCCCTGTCGGAGCAGCAGAAAAACGTACTGCACAATGTGCAGATCAAAGGAGAGTGGCAAGATCGATAAAAACAAAAAGGAGGAAATAGAATGAAAGAACCGAAAAAGATCGATCTCGGCCTGACCGGCTACGAGGAGCTGTTTATGAGTTCCGAGGAACGGGCAGACAAGAAAAAACCGAAAGTAGAGGAAATCGAGCTGTCAAAGCTTGTACCGTTTCACAACCACCCGTTCAAGGTGAAAAATGATGAGGAGATGACCCAACTGATGCACAGTATCTCCGAGACCGGAGTGCTTGTGCCCGCACTGGCACGTCCGAAGGAGGACGGCTATGAGCTGATCGCCGGGCACAGACGGCTTGCCGCCTGCAAGGCGCTCGGTATGGAAACGATGCCGGTGATCATCCGCGATCTGACGGATGAAGAAGCCGTCATCACGATGGTAGACAGCAATCTGCAGAGAGAGCATATCCTGCCGTCTGAAAAGGCATTTGCCTATAAGATGAAATATGAGGCAATCAAGCGTTCTCCCGGCAGAAAAGGAAATGGTGACCAAGTTGGTCACCAATTAAAAAGTATTGATTCTTTGGCAGAGGATGCACCCGATAGCCGTAATCAAATCCAGCGTTACATCCGTCTGACCAATCTGATCCCCGCGATCCTCCAAATGGTGGATGACGGAAAAATCGCCCTGACACCGGCAGTAGAGCTTTCCTATCTGCCGCCGTCCGAACAGGAGAGTCTTCTTTCGCTGATGGAGAGCGATGAGGTGACACCCTCGCTGTCGCAGGCACAGCGCCTGCGCCGTATGAGTGAAGAAGGCATGATGACCGAAGAAGGGATGCTGCACCTGATGTCGGAAGTCAAGGGAAATCAAGTAGAGTACGTAAAGGTTCCGATGGAATCGCTTCGCAGCTATTTCCGTCCGGAAACTTCTATGAAACAGATGACCGAGACGATCGTCAAGGCCATGGAATATTACAAACAATATCTGGAGCGTCAGCGCAGCAATCGCGACGCCCGCTGATTCTGAAAGGGGAAATAATTATGAGTATCAAAATTGAAGTAAACAGGATGAACGCAGGCAGAATGGCCGAGCTTGACCGGATGATCAACGATTTTTCGCTGCCGGGCAGTATGCTCGTGGAAATGCTGCTCACGGACTACAACGAATGTCTCAAGGATGGGACTGCCTTCAGCAACGGAAGCATGGCTGCGTCTTTTACGGACGAATTTGACCATGAGCTGACCTTTGCTCTCGACTGGAGAGAAATCGGCTATGTCACCGCAGGCCTCCACAATAAAATCGAACGGGTGTTCGACGACCTTGCACCGCGCGTTGCCATGAGCGTGGAATCTGATGACGAGGAGGATCTCGACGACGATTGGGACGATGACTGGGATGACGACCGGGACGATGATGAGGAGGACGAGGACGGGCTTTGGCTCGAGCCGGTGAACAGCGAGAAAACATTCAACGACCTGCTCGACCACCTGTTAGACGATGACGGAGGTGGTGCGGATGACTAAGGCTGAGATTCAGGCATTGTACGAGGTGATGTTTACTGAGTACCCGGATATCGTAAACGTGGCGCAGGTGCAGTCTATGCTGAAGATCAGCCGTCATCTGGCTTACGCATTGATCAATGACGGATATATCCCCGGCATCAAGATTGGTAACGCATACCGTGTTCCGAAGGTCAACGTGATCAGGTATGCACTTTCAGCGGGTAATTCCGGAGCGACAGCGTAAAAAACACATTTGAACTGAAATAGCACATTGGACGGGCATCCCGGTAGGCCATATAATGATTACGGTCCGAAAGGGTGCCCGTTCTTTTTGCTATCAACAAAGGAGGTAAAGCTTATGGTAGCAGGACACCTGCAAATTAAAAACGACTATTACTATATGGTCCTGAGTTACAGAGACTCCGACGGCAAGCGAAAGCAGCCGTGGATCCCGACAGGACTTCCCGCAAAGAAAAACAAAAAACGCGCCGAGAAAATGTTGATGGATGTGAGAAAAAGCTTCGTACCGCCGGAAAACAACAAAACCGAGGATCTTTCCGCAGATATGCTGTTTGCCGATTACATGGAAACGTGGCTGGAGATCATTCGCGGCTCCGTGGAAAAGACGACTTTTTCATCCTACACGCAGACGGTGAAGGGAAAGATCGTACCGTATTTTCGCGATACAGGCCTCACACTCGGCGGTCTTCAGGCCAAGCATATTCAGAGCTTTTATCTGCATGAGCTGAAAACCATTTCCGCCAACTCAGTAATTCACGAGCATGCAAATATCCATAAAGCTCTGAAATATGCCGTAAAAATGGACCTCATTCCGTTCAATCCCGCTGACAAGGTGGAGCGTCCGAAAAAGCAGAAATATATTGCCGATTACTACCGGCTGGATGAGCTGGAGAAGCTTTTTGAAGTGACGAAGGATCATCCGTATTCCTTGCTGATCCAGATGACCGCATTTTACGGGCTGAGACGAAGTGAAGCGCTTGGCCTGAGATGGGACGCGATCGACTTTGAGCGAGATACCATCACCATCAGGCATATTGTAACTGAGACAATGGTAGACGGCAAATCTGTGATCATCAGCGAGGACCGCGCCAAAACAAAATCAAGTTTACGTTCGCTTCCGTTGGTAGGACATTTCAGAGAAAAGCTTCTGGAACTGAAAGAGCAGCAGAAGGAAAACAAGCGTGTCTGCGGAAACTGTTATAACTACGACTACGACAGTTATATCTTTGTGGACGCTATGGGAACGATCTTCAGTCCGGATGCGGTCACGGAGAACTTCAGCAAGATTTTGAAGAGAAACGGTCTGCGGCACATCCGTTTTCACGATCTCCGGCACAGCTGCGCTTCGCTGCTGCTTGCCAATGATGTTCCGATGAAGCAGATCCAGGAATGGCTCGGCCACAGCGACATCAGCACAACGGCGAATATTTACAGTCATCTGGACTACAAATCGAAGATCACTTCTGCAAACGTAATGGACAATGTTCTGACGCTTCCGGAAACCAAAAGTCAGGGCTGGTAAACTCAGTTCTAACAAAAAATCAAGGAACCCCCGAAAAGCCTTGATATATAAGACTTTTCAGACAGTGACAGTTCTAACAAACGTGCAAAAAACAGTTGAAAACGAGCCGATTTTGCCGTATTTTGCGCAAGAGCAGCACCTCGCCGAGAAAAAGAAAAAGTCCAGAAACCCCTTGAGTTTACTGGACTTTTTGGCGGAGAGTTAGGGATTCGAACCCTAGGTGGGTTGCCCCACACAGCATTTCGAGTGCTGCACCTTCGACCACTCGGACAACTCTCCGTATATCTTAACTGTAATCCGTGCTGTGACCAAATGCAAGAAAAACAGGCAAGAAAACTAGGAAATTGTGGAATATGAACCCCCTAAAAGCCCTATAGTACGGACTTGTTCGATGGAGGAAATGACCAAAGCGGTCTTCTATTTCGAGTCAGCCCCGTTATGACCACTTCGATACCTCTCCATGTCCAAAGTCCTGATTATTATAACAGGAGAGCGGTTGAAAATCAAGCATGGAATTGGAAGAAAAAAGC
>PITX01000135.1 GCA_017577345.1 Clostridiales bacterium | reverse complement strand
CTTTCTCTATGCTCAACTCTTTTTTATGACAATGGGGTCAGGCTCATCACCTGACCCCAACATTTATTATAGAACCAAAATAAAACAAGCACCCACCGAAGTGAGTGCTTGCATAGAGAATAGATTATCTCTTGGAGAACTGGGGAGCGCGACGGGCTGCTTTGAGACCGTACTTCTTTCTCTCCTTCATTCTCGGGTCACGGGTCAGATAGCCCGCAGCCTTCAGCGTGCCGCGATACTCAGCGTTGAGGCCGAGGAGGGCACGGGAAATGCCATGACGGATGGCACCGGCCTGACCGGTAACGCCGCCGCCCTTGACGGTGCAGATGATGTCGATCTTGCCGACCAGCTCGGTAGCGACCAGCGGCTGACGAACGATCAGCTTCAGAGTATCCAGACCGAAGTAATCGTCGATATCACGACCGTTGATGATGATGGAGCCGGTGCCGTTTTCATAAACGCGGACACGGGCGATGGAAGACTTGCGTCTGCCGGTGCCGTACTGATACTGTCTCTTGCTCTCGTACATAGTCTGTTACCTCCTGATTAGTCCTGCGTCCAGGCTTCGGGCTTCTGAGCGGCATGGGGATGCTCTTCACCGGAATAAACCTTCAGACGGTTGATGGCATTGCGGCCGAGGGTGTTCTTGGGGAGCATGCCCTTGACAGCCAGCTCGAAAGCAAATTCAGGACGCTCAGCCATGAGGGTTTTGTACTTGACTTCCTTCAGACCGCCGATCCAACCGGAATGACGGCGATAGAACTTCTGATCGAGCTTGCGGCCGGTGAGAACGGCCTTGTCGGCGTTGATAACGATGACGAAGTCGCCGCAGTCAACGTTAGGGGTGAAATCGGGCTTGATTTTGCCGCGCAGGATGTTCGCAGCGATGACGGCGGTACGGCCCATGGGCTTACCGGCGGCATCCAGAACATACCACTTGCGCTGTACATCTTCTTTTCTGACCAGGGTAGTGGACATGATGTTTCCTCCGTATATGATAATAAATATTTTGACAAATGGAAGCTGATTGCGTACAATATACGCACAGCTTTCTCTTTATACCACGGCAAAAATAGAAAGTCAAGCTATTTTTTGTGAAAATTTACTTTTTGCCGTGAGAACTATTGTATTCTCGTATATTCTCGTGTATGCTCTTGTTTTCTCACTTTTGAATTTACATTTATTTTCTTTGTTTTTCCAATCTTAAAGGAAATCAGGTGATGCTATGCAGCGTTTGATGGGTCTGATGCGCCGCTGTGCGGATGACTACCGCATGATCGCGCCGAACGATAAGATCGCAGTCGGCGTATCCGGCGGCAAGGATTCTCTGACATTGTTATATCTGCTTGCCGCCATGCGCGAGTACTACCCGCAGCCGTATGAGCTGACGGCGATCACGATAGACATGGGTCTGGAGGGGATGGACTTTTCCCCGATCGGAGACTTGTGCGGGGAGCTGAACATCCCGTATCAAATTGTCAAGACGGAGATCGCGCCGATCATCTTCGACTACCGCAAGGAAAAAAATCCGTGCTCGATGTGCGCCAAGATGCGCCGCGGTGCGCTGAACAAGGCACTGCAGGAGCAGGGCTTTTCCAAGGTCGCGCTGGGACACCATTACGACGATGCAGTGGAGACTTTTCTGATGAGCTTGGTTTTTGAGGGACGGCTGAGCTGCTTCCAGCCCGTGACCTACCTCGACCGCACGGGCGTCACGCAGATCCGCCCGATGCTGTATCTGACGGAGGGGATGGTGCGCCGCTTTACGGAGGAGATGCACCTGCCGGTCGTGCAGAACAACTGCCCTGCCGACAAGAATACCAAGCGCGAGGAGATCAAAAAGCTGATCGTGACCCTGTCCGAAACCTATCCGGATCTGAAGGATCGCGTTTTCGGCGCGATGCAGCGTCTGCCGCTGCCGGAGTGGGGCGTACAGCCGCACCCGCGCCACAAGGAAGAATAAAAATGCGCCGCAGGTTTTCGTTCCTGCGGCGTATTTGATTTATGCTTTGAAGTCGGCGGGTTTTTCTTCCCGCAGACCGAAGTGCCACTCGATCGCGTCTGCGATGCGGCGGCAGGCGTTGCCGTCTCCGTAGGGGTTGACGGCGTGTGCCATCTGTTCATAGATTTCCGGCTGCTCCAGCAGCTCGTTTGCCAGCCGGACGATGTTGTCATATTCCACGCCGGCAAGCTTGACCGTGCCTGCGGCAACGGCTTCGGGACGCTCTGTTTCCCGGCGCAGCACCAAGACCGGCTTTCCCATTGCGGGAGCTTCCTCCTGCAGACCACCGGAGTCGGTCATGACGAAACAGCACCGCGCCATGAGGTTGTGCATTTCCTCCACATCCACGGGGTCGATCAGATGGATGCGCTCCACGCCGCCCAGCTCCGTCTGCGCACATTCGCGCACTGCAGGGCTGAGATGGACGGGGTAGACGACCTCGACCTCGGGATGTGTCTGCACGATATGGCGCACGGCGCGGAAAATATCGTGCATCGGCTGACCGTAGTTTTCTCTGCGGTGGCAGGTCAGCGCAATGATGCGCCTGCCTGCAAAATCCAGCTCATTCAACGCCGCTGTTGTGAAGCGGTAGTCTTCACGGACGGTGGTTTTCATCGCATCGATGACGGTGTTGCCGGTGATGAAAATATCTCCCTTGACTGCCTCTCTGCGGAGATTGTCTGCATTGGCGTTCGTCGGAGAAAAGTGCAGGGCTGCAATGTCGCCGACCAGCGTACGGTTCATCTCCTCGGGGAACGGGGAATAGGGGTCATAGGTGCGCAGACCCGCCTCTACATGACCGACGGGGATTTTGTGGTAGAATGCGGCAAGGGCACCGGCAAAGGTGGTGGAGGTGTCACCGTGAACGAGGATCAGGTCGGGCTTTGCCTCCTCCAAAACCGAGTCCATACCCAGAAGCGCACGGGTCGTGATGGAGGAAAGCGTCTGCTGTTTTTGCATGATATTCAGGTCATAGTCGCCGCGCAGCCGGAAGATCTCCATCACGGAGTCCAGCATTTCACGGTGCTGTCCGGTCAGACAGCAGAGACTTTCAAAATGCTCGCGTCCTGCCAGCTCCCGGACGAGCGGTGCCATCTTGATCGCTTCCGGCCGCGTGCCGAAGACAGACATGATTTTAAGCTTCTTCATCCTTCTTGTCCTCCTGCGGAGGGGCATCCCCCGTGTTGGGCTTTTTCGCGTGGTGCGTGCCGAAAATCAGCCCGACACCGATCGCACCGACGACGATAATGGCGATCAGGAAGATCATTGCCTGAATTTCGCCGCGGTCAGTCAGCACCACGGCGGCAAGACCGAGGATTGCAGACAGAAGATAGGAAATAGCGACTGCCTGCTTCTGAGAAAAGCCCATGTCGATCAGACGGTGATGCACATGACCGCGGTCGGCGTGCATTGGGCTTTGCCCCTTTGCAACGCGGCGAATGACGGCAAAGCAGATGTCAAAGATCGGCAGACCGAGCACCAGAAACGGTACGGCAAACGAGATCACGGCGTAGGTCTTGAACAGACCGAAAATGGAAATGGACGCCAGCATGAAGCCGAGGAAGGTCGAGCCGGTATCGCCCATGAAGATCGTTGCGGGGTTAAAGTTATAGGGGATAAAGCCGACACAGGCACCGACCAGAGCAGCGAGCAGAATGGCGCAGACCATGGCAGTGGGGTCAGGAACGAGCAGCAGGGCAACGACCAGCATCGTGCCGGCGGAGATCGCGGAAACGCCTGCGGCAAGTCCGTCCAGACCGTCAATGAAGTTGATCGCATTGGTGATGGCGACGATCCAGATAACGCTGACGGGATAGGACAGCCAGTCCGGCAGTGCATAGCCCATGAAATGATCAATACGGCAGCCGTAGAGCACCACGATGACTGCGGCGACGATCTGGACGAGGAATTTCGGCAATGCACGGAGGGTCAGAATGTCATCCAGTACACCCAGAATAACGATAATGACTGAGCCGAGCAGGATGCCCTGCAGCTCGCTGCCGATTTTCAGATTTTGGAAAATCAGGACACTGATGATGAAACCGAAAAAGATCGCAAGCCCGCCCATGCGCGGAATGGGAACATGGTGCATCCGGCGTTCATCCTTCGGAATATCCATCGCGCCGACCTTTTTTGCCAACAGCTTGACCAGCGGTGTCAGTGCGCAGGACAGTGCGGCGACGCAGAGCATTGCCAGACCGAC
>PITX01000134.1 GCA_017577345.1 Clostridiales bacterium | reverse complement strand
GCCCAGCTTTTCCCCGAGAAGCTCGGTCTCCTCCGGCGTTTTCGTGATGAATTGCATCCGCATTCACATCCTTCGGCGCAATTATATCACATCTGCCCGTTTTTTGCAAAAGCAACTTTGTCTATTTACAGATTTGACTTTTCATGCTAAAATATATCGTTGAAATAAGCGATTGGAGGTGGGCGCATGGGGAAACTGTTCGACAAAGTCAGAGAGATCGCCAAAAAGGGCGATATGCTGCTGCTTGCACTTTGTGTTGTCGCAACGCTCTTCGGCATCGTCATGATTTATGCCGCAACGGCAAACGAAGACAACAGCCGTTATATTATCATTCAGACCGGCTGTCTGATTGCCGGTATCATCATTTACTTTGCGCTGACCGCCTTTGATATCGACATTCTCGCAGGACAGCGGACGCTGCTGTTCGTCTTCAACGCCCTTTTTATCGGTCTGTTGCTGGTTTTCGGCGTTGAGGGCACCAGCGGTAACAAATCCTGGCTATCCTTCCCCTTCCTGCCCTTCAATATACAACCTGCCGAGGTCTGCAAAATCACCTTTGTCATTATTCTGGCGCGAACGCTCAGCGTCAATCAGACGAGAACCTCTTCCATCAAATGCGTCGGTCAGCTCCTGTTTCACATGCTCTTCATCGTCGGTCTCTATGTTGTCATCTCCCGCGATACCGGCGTTGCTCTGATTTTTATTTTTGTTTTCCTCATTATGGCGTATGTCGGCGGTGTCAGCGGCTGGTGGTTCCTCGCAGGAGCAGGCGCGTTTGCAGTCGCTGCGCCGACTCTTTGGGCAACTGTCATGCGTGACGACCAGAAAAACCGTATTCTTGCGCTGTTTGACCCCACCATTGACCCGAACGGCTTGGGCGTTTTGTGGCAGACCAACCAAAACCTGAAAACCCTGCGCAACGGCGGTCTATCCGGGCGGGGACTGTTTAACGGTACGATGACCAACAGCGGCGCACTGCCCGCGCGTCATACCGACTCGATTTTCTCCACCATCGGCGAACAGCTCGGCCTGATCGGCAGTTTGATCGTCCTGATCCTTCTGTTTGTGATCGTTGCTCGCATCATCTATATCGGCATCAAAACACCCGACTACCAGAATCGGCTGATCTGCATGGGCATTGCCGCCATGTTCCTGTTTCAGATCCTGATCAATGTCGGTGTCTGTCTCGGACTGCTGCCCGTTATCGGTCTGGCACTGCCCTTCTTCAGCTACGGAGGCAGTTCGATCATCACCTCCTTTGTTGCGATGGGAATCGTGTCGGGGATAAAAATGCGGCCTGCACCGGACAGCAGTGCCCATTATATCCGACCTTATTAAAATAAAATAGTTTTTATTCCGCCGCTTTCCTGCGGCGGAATTTTTTTGCATAGTTTCTATTTTTCGGTTCATCCTATGAGCGAAGCAAATTACAGGAGGAAACCGATATGAAATCCATCATTCGCACCGGCGCACTGCTACTCTGTCTGGTCGCGCTCTGCCTGAGTGTCGCCGCCGCTGACGGCGAGACGCTTTACACCGGAGAATACTGCTTCTGTCAGTCCGATTTTTCCGCAGATTCCGGCACTGTGCTGAACGGTATTTTTGTCACTGCCGTACCCGAGGATGCCGTTGCCGCACTCATGCTCGACAGCCGCGTCATCCGCGCAGGCGATATTCTTCCGCAGGATGCGCTGGACCGTCTGCGTATGACACCGGCGTGCAGGGAAAGCTGTGACGCCGTGCTGTGCTATCAGCCGATCTGCGGCAATGTGCTCGGCGCACCGTCGCAGCTCACCATCCGCATCCAGTCCGGCAAAAATGAAACGCCAAAGGCAAACCGCGGAGAATTCGAAACCTACAAGAATATTTCCAATGACGGTACACTTACGGGCACCGATCCGGAAGACGGACCGCTGACCTTCCAGCTTGCGGAAAAGCCGAAGCGCGGCACGGTCAAGCTGGAGAGCAACGGCAGCTATGTCTACACGCCCGATAAAAACCGCGTCGGTGAGGACAGCTTTTCCTTTACCGTCACGGACGATGCCGGCAATGTCTCCCAGCCTGCCACGGTCAAAATCCGGATTTTGAAGCCATCGGAGGCGATGACCTTTGCTGATGTGGAGGATAACGACCAGTATGAGGCGATGTGGCTGTGTGAGCAGGGCTTGTCCGGCGGACGCAGGATTGCAGGCGTTCCCTGCTTCTGCCCACAGGAGCAGGTCTCCCGTGCCGAATTCCTTGTCATGGCGATGGAGCTTAAGGATGTGCCCGTGGATGAACGGCTGACCGTTTCCGGCTTCTCCGATGCCGAGGATGCCGCCGCATGGATGCAGCCCTATCTTGCCTGTGCCATGCAGCGCGGTCTGGTCTGCGGTGAGGCTACCGATGCCGGTCTGATCTTCCGCCCGAATGACCCCGTCACCGGGCAGGAAGCAGCCGTGATGCTGCAAAATCTCCTGCGGCTTCCCGTCACCGCCGCCGTCATCCCCTCGGAGCAGGCAAGCTGGTCAGCCGCCTCTCTGCAGGCACTCCGTGAGGCAGGCATCTGCATGGACACGCCCGAAGCGGCACTGACGCGGCAGGATGCCGCACAGCTTCTCTGGCAGGTCGCGCATCTGAACTGAAAAAAGCTGCAAGCCGTTTCATTGGCTTGCAGCTTTTCCGTTATTCTTCCTCTTTTTTGTTCTCTTCCGGCGGGAGGATTTCCACTTCCTCCTCAGAGGGAACATCGCAGGGGTCATCACCGACATTGTAGGCTTCCTTCGCCTCTGCGATCTGCTCGCGCAGCTCGTTGATACGGCGGAAGGACTCCGAAATGCCTTCACACAGCGGCTTGTATTCCGCATCGTCCGGCTCTTCGTCGGTCACATAATCCTTGTAGTACACCTTGCCGAGCTTCGCATAGCTGCGGCGGATCCTTTCCTGCTCCTTCATGATCTCCAGCCGCATCTTGGAGACAGAAGCCACATACTTTGCAGCCTTTGCAGCACCCTGTGCCGCACTGCTCGCCTTATCCTTCAGGGAATCAATCGTTGCCATAACAAAAACCTCCTTATTCTTTCGGTTCTTCCGGCGCATCCGCTTCCGCCGATACGCAGTTTACCAACATATTTGCAGGATCGGGGCGTTTGATCAGCAGAACATACAGCAATACTCCCACTGCCAGCAGGCACGATACCGCCGCCAATACCTGACTGACGCGGAAATCGCCCCACCAGAGGCTGTCAGTCCGCATTCCCTCGATCCATGCGCGTCCCAGTCCGTACCATGCAAGATAGTACAGGAATACCTGCCCGTCGAACTTCCGCTTTTTCGACAGAAAATGCAGTAATATCAGTCCTGCTAAATTCCACAGCGATTCATACAGGAAGGTCGGGTGGACATACATCAGCGTTCCGTCCTCGATGATCCCCATGCGCAAAAGACCGGAGGACGGACCGCCGTGTGCTTCGCGGTTAAAAAAGTTTCCCCAGCGACCGATCGCCTGCCCGATGAGCAGTCCGAGGCCGGAGATGTCGAAATACGGGAGCAACTTTTTACGGCGTTTTTTACTGCTCAGGCAGAAAATCACAATACCAAGCACTGCACCGATCACGCCGCCGTAGATCGCCAGACCGCCCTTGCGGATGTTCATAAAATCGTACCAGTTGGCACCCGGTCCGAAGAAACGATCCCACTCAAAGAGCACATAGTACAGTCTCGCCCCGACGATGGCACAGGGCAGTCCGATGATCGCCAGATTATAAATGTCATCAGCGGTCAGACCGAACTGCCTGCTGCGGCGGACGGCGTACAGCACCGCCAATAGGACGCCGAGCGCGATAATCAGCCCGTAAAACTTGATTTCAAAGCCCGTACCCGGGATCGTAAAGCCGGTCGGCGGGTCAACTTCGATCCCCAGCCCGGGGAAAGAAATGGGAGAGGTGTCCGAAAAAATCATATTGACCTCCTATTCTTTCGGTCGGATGACCGAAAGTGCCGCACGCTCGCGCCGGATCGTCGTTGTCAGGAAATCCTGCACATCCTCCGGCGTGACGGATGCATACGCCTCCGGGAACTTGAAATAGTCCACTCCGTCAAATTGGTATGCACAAATACGATAACAGATGCTTTCAAAACTGTCAAGGTTTCTGGTGAGTCTGCCCAATTCGGATTTTTTCAGGGGACGGAACAGCTCCGGGTCATAGCCTTCGTGTGAGAGGCGCTCCGCTTCGCGTAGGATCGCTCCCAGAACCGCCGCCGGG
>PITX01000133.1 GCA_017577345.1 Clostridiales bacterium | reverse complement strand
CTGCAGAGCGGTATACTGCCGGAACAGATTGAAATTCTGAAAGACAAGTCCGAAATTCATACGCATCTTTCGAATGGTGCTCTCGGAATAGCTGTTCTGCTTCGCAGCATTGTAGAGCGGCTCATCATTCAGGAAAACGGTGCCCTCATCCGGTGTCTCCAAAAAATTCAGGCAACGAAGCAGAGTCGTTTTTCCGCTGCCGGAGGAGCCGATGATCGCAAGGCACTTGCCCTTTTCCAGAGAAAGTGACACATTTTTCAGCACCGTTGTCTTCCCAAAAGATTTATTCAGGTTTTTTACTTCCAGTAATGCCATAGTGCCACCTTAAACTTGGAAATAGTCCAGCTTCTTTTCCAGCCGATTGAACAGGATCGTCAACAGACCGGTAAACGCCAGATAGAAAATGCCGGTAAAGAACAACGGCCAGATGATACCCTCGGACTTGATAAATCTCTGTCCTTCCCACATCAGCTCATAGACGAGGATGACGCGGGCAAGCGAGGTATCCTTGACCAGTGTGATGACCTCGTTGGAGATCGGCGGCAGAATGCTTTTCACGAGCTGCAGCAGCGTCACGCGGGAAAAAATCTGCGAACGCGTCATGCCGAGCACCTGCCCTGCCTCACGCTGACCCTGCGGGATCCCCTCAATGCCGCCGCGGTAGATCTCGGAGAAATAGCAGGCGTAGTTGAGGATGAACGCCACAAGTGCCGCGACCATACGGCCGGAGTCACTGCCGCTCCAGATATTCCATCCGAACAGCAGTCCCGGACCGTAAAAAATCACAAGCAGCTGTAACATCAGCGGCGAGCCGCGCACAATCCAGACAAAGCCGCGTGTCAAAAATGAGAGCGGCTTCAACCGGCTCATGGAGCCGAAGGAAATCACCAGTCCGAGCGGTAATGCGCCCAAAAGCGTCAGCCCGAATATCTTAATCGATACGCAAAAGCCTCCGTACAGCGCACTGATAACACTCTCAACCATCGGTTTACTGCGGAATCAGAGATTCCTGAACGCCATAGAGTTCAGCAATTTCAAGCATAACACCACTATTATAGGTAACAGCAAAGAACTCATTGAGCTTCGCCGCAAGGTCGGAGCCCTTGCGGAAGCCGACGCCGTATTCCTCGCTGTTGAGCGCGATGGTATAGGTAAGGTCAGTATAGCTGGTGCCCTCACCGATCATGGCACCTGCCATCAGAAGGTCGATCACGCAAGCATCAGAAGTGCCTGCGGCAACCTCCATCAGCGCATCTGCCTGTGTTTCCGCCTCGATGTAGTCGATGCCGAGCGCGTCCAACTGTTCCGAACCTGCGCTGCCGGCTTCCACGACGAAGTTCAGCGCGCGGATGCTGTCAATATCCTGATACTGCGCGGCAACATCGCTCTTGACCACAACGACCTGCGCATTATTGCAGTAGGCATTGGAGGTCTCCATGGCGTTCTTGACGGCGTCAGTCAGGGTCATGCCGTTCCATACGCAGTCGATGTTCTTGTCGGCAAGCTCCATTTCCTTGGTCTCCCAGACGATTTCTACAAATTCTGCCTTTACACCGAGTTCGGCAGCAAATGCCTTTGCCATGTCTGCGTCAAAGCCGATCCATTCGCCGTTCTCGCCGAGGTAATCCATCGGTGCAAAATCAGTAATGCCGATTACGAGTGTTCCCTTTTCCTGCACATAGGCAAGGTCGGAGGAAGCATCGTTCTTTTTGCAGCCGGCAAAGATGCAGGCTGTCAGGCTCAATACAAGGATCAATGCGGTCAGTTTCATAATAGATTTCATGTTGGTTATCTCCTTTTCTTTAGTTCGCTACCATATTACCAAATTAGCGAACTAAAGTAAAGCATTTTTTAACGATTTTTCATCATTTGTATATCTGCACTAAGTCGTAACGCATTGCTGTCTGTTTTTGTAAAAAACTAACAAAAGCGGTGCAGTGTTTTCACACTGCACCGCAGAATTATCAGATTAGCTTTGTTATCGTCAGGATATTCTTCTCGTTTTCATATTCGTACTTCATTTCATCCATCGTTTTCTTCACCATAAAGATGCCCAAACCGCCGATGCTCCGGTCCTCTGCCGAGAGGGTCACATCCGGATCCTCCTTCGTCAGCGGATTGTACGGAATTCCCTCGTCGATAAAGCGAAGGGACACGGTGTCCGGATCGTCCTTAACGATCAGCTCGACTCTGGCAGGACCGGGCTTTGACGGATAGGCGAATTTGACAATATTGCTGTAGATCTCATCAATGGCAATATTGAGCTGCACTACGGTCTTCATCGGACAGCCGATCTTTTCCAGTTCTGCCTCGACAAATTCCGTAATCTCGGGAATATCCTCAATTCTTGCTTCTCCAAAGCTGCGGGAAGGTGCAGGCGGTGTACCGTAGTAGCGCAGCGCCACCATGGTAATGTCGTCAAACTGCGGCGCATCGCCGACGAAGGTATCCACATCTGCCTTGATATGATCGCACAGCCCGCGCATATCCGCAAATTCTTCGGCATTGATCGCCGCAAGCAGGCGATCCTCACCGTAAAGCTCGTTATCGGCATTTGTCGCTTCGGTCACGCCATCGGTATACAGAAAGATCGTATCTCCCGGCGCAAGCTGAAGCTCCTGTGTCTGATACCTCATTCCCTCCATGCCGGCAAGGACAAAGCCGGCACGCGTTTTCAGATAAGCAAAGCTTCCGTTCGCATGGCGCACCAGCGGCGGATTGTGGCCTGCATTGGCATAACGGACCAGTCCGTTCGTCAGATCGACCGTCCCCTGCCACGCCGTCACAAACATTCCGGCATCGTTGCCCTCGCAGAGAGCCTGATTGCCGTGCGTAAACACCTCGCTAATCGGCAGCTCCGCCTCAGTCAGACTTTTCAGCTCCGTCTTGGCGCGCATCATAAACATAGCGGCAGGGATCCCCTTGCCGGAGACATCCGCGATCAGGAAATGAAGCAGGTCGCCTTGTGTCATATAGAAGTCATAGAAATCGCCGCCGACCTCCTTTGCAGGATCCATGATCGCGTAAATATCAAAGTCCTTGCGTTTCGGAAACGCATTGGGCAGTGCGGAGCTTTGAATATTCTTTGCAAATTCCAGTTCCTTGTCAATTCTGGCAGAGGCTTCTGCAATATACCTCTTCAGGGTGTCTACGGTAGAGTTGATATCGTCCGAAAGAGACGCAAATTCCGCATTGGAGCGGACATCAACGACCTCATTCAGATCGCCGCCCGTGATTTTGGCGAGCGAGCAGTTGATATCCTTGATCTGATTGACAACGACCTTCTTGATCAACAGGTAGATCAGCAGGAACAATACGGCAAAGACCAATATCTCCATGAAGGTGTTTACATATAGCGCGATATTTCGCATCTGCAGAGCCTCTGCCTCGGGCAGAACGGAAACGATATAGTAGCCCTCTGCGGAACGATAGCGGCAATAGGAGCTGACATCCCCGATTGGGATCCGGAAGGTAGTGTTTTCCTCCGGCAGCTCGCTTGAAGCGGCAGACTGCGCCATCGAGCTGAGCAGGAAGCCGCCCGGTGCGCTGACAACGCCGAAGCTTTCATCGAGGATCAGAATATAGCCGGTCTTGCCGATATGACGGTTTTTGGTGATGCCGATCACCTGAGAATCAATATCCTTCTGGAAACATTCCGCATCATATCCGACCTGAAGGAAGCCGAAATCCGTCTTCACGCCGGCGTATTTGCGCAATATCGAGGAATCGTAGGAGATCGGTCCGTAGTCCTGCACATACTGTGATGAATCACGCAGCAAGCACAAAAATTCCGCCGACTGTTCGCCGGAAGCCATGTCAAAGCCGATAAAATCGGGTTGTGTGCTGTCAGTAATGATCCCGTTTTTATCTACCTTGCTGATTTCTGCGATCTCGTACCGCTGTGCGATCGTCTGAAGATCATTCGTTTCCGCTTCCTTTGCTGCCTTATGTGTCAGAGAGAGCAAGTTCGCATCTGACGCATCGTGAATATCGTCCGCAACCTCCCCCAGTGCGAGATCGAGCAATGAATCCATCTGCGCCGCGGCAATCTGATTTTGCAGGCTGAATACAAAATAGGAGGTTGCCGCAAAGGCCAGCATTACCGTGACCAGCAGCCACCGTTGGATCGTCTGCGAAATGCGTACTCTATCCCGCCGAAATCCGATATACTCCCTTGAAAGGGCTGAAAGGATCATCGAAGACAGCATGACAGATGCGCCGTTTGCAATCACCATCGGCACCGTACAGGCTTTGACGACAGCCATAGCTTCAATCGGTGTATCCATGTT
>PITX01000132.1 GCA_017577345.1 Clostridiales bacterium | reverse complement strand
CGTGGCGGCGTTGCGGAGCCCCAGCAGGTTGGCACTGACAGTGGCAGTCAGAAAACCGAGGGCAAGTTCATCCCTGCTTGCTTGCGGAAACAGGCGGCGAAAGAACGGGCGCATGAGTTTTCCGAACTTTTCCGACAGCCCGGCGCGTTCCATGACTTTTGACAGTCCGCTCCATAGGCAAAGTGCGCCTGCAAGAGATATGCAGAGCGTGACGGCAGAACTTGCGCCGTCCAGCGCGGCAGGGGTCAAATTTCCTGTATTTCCGCTCAGAAATGCAGCCACAACCGACAGAAAAATCATTCCGAGCCAGACCATTCCCATCACCATGTCCATCCCTCCCGGAGCATCCTATGCAAAAGATAACAGAGTTATGCAAATCACTTGACATGTCATGTAAAATTTGATAAAATGAGCTTAAATTATAGAGAAAGGCGTTAATAGCATGAAATCGACCGGAATTGTCAGAAGAGTGGATGAGCTTGGGCGTGTGGTTTTGCCGATTGAACTGCGCCGGACGCTTGAAATTGAGGAGCGTGATCCTCTGGAGATCATGCTGGAGGATGACCGTATCGTCCTGAGAAAATACCAGCCGACCTGCATTTTCTGCGGTGCTGAGGAAGACCTGCTGGAATACCGCAGCAAGCGCATCTGCGGAAGCTGCCTGAAGGAAATCAACGAGCAGGAAGATTAAAAAAAAACGGAGCACTGCGATGCAGTGCTCCGAGTTTTTTATTTTTATGCCTTGCCGGCGCAGCCGAGGACATCGATCAGCTTGTGCTTGACCATTTCCTTGATGTTGGCACGGGCGGGCTTGAGATACTGGCGCGGGTCAAAGTGATCGGGATGCTCAACGAAGTACTCGCGGATGGTGCCGGTCATGGCTAGACGCAGATCGGAGTCGATGTTGATCTTGCAGACTGCACTGCGGGCAGCTTCACGGAGCTGTTCTTCGGGGATACCGACAGCATCGGGCATTTTGCCGCCGTTTGCATTGATCAGCCTGACAAATTCCTGCGGAACGGAGGAAGAGCCGTGCAGGACGATCGGGAAGCCGGGCAGACGCTTTTCGCACTCATGCAGGACATCGAAGCGCAGGGGAGGCGGAACGAGGATGCCCTTTTCGTTTCTGGTGCACTGCGCGGCAGTGAACTTGTAGGCACCGTGAGAGGTGCCGATGGCGATCGCCAGAGAGTCACAGCCGGTCTTGGAAACGAACTCCTCGACCTCTTCCGGATGGGTGTAGGAGGAATCCTCTGCGGAAACCTTGACATCGTCCTCCACGCCTGCCAGCGTACCCAGCTCGGCTTCTACGACGACACCGTGGTCATGGGCGTACTCAACGACCTTTTTGGTGATTTCGATGTTTTCCGCAAAGGGTCTGGAGGAAGCGTCGATCATGACAGAGGTGAAGCCGCCGTCGATGCAGCTCTTGCAGGTCTCAAAGTCGGGACCGTGATCCAGATGCAGTGCCATGGGGATATCCGGATTTTCGATGACCGCGGCTTCGACCAGCTTGATCAGATAGGTGTGGTTTGCATAGGCGCGGGCACCCTTGGATACCTGCAGGATGACCGGAGAACGGGTCTCTGCACAGGCTTCGGTGATACCCTGCACGATTTCCATGTTGTTGACATTGAAAGCACCGATGGCGTAGCCGCCGTCGTAAGCCTTCCTGAACATTTCAGTAGTAGTTACCAGAGGCATAGTGAAAACACTCCTTTTGTGTATTGATTTCCGGGTTATTATACCATAATAATATGGGATTGCAAGAGTTTAGAGCAGATTTTCGTCATAAACGGCGCGGCTGCCGCCGATAAATTTCGGGCGGACGCGTGCGGCGAGTAGCATCGCGCTTCCGATGCGGTCGATTCCGAGGCGCAGAGGCACGGCGACCTCCTTCAGGTGCATCCCGATCAGCGTGCCGCCGATGTCCAGTCCGGCATCGGCACGGATATGCTCCAACGCGACCGGATCACGGAAGGTGCGGTAAGCGGCTGTGGCGAAGGATCCGCCTGCCTTCGGCTGCGGAACGACATTGACGGGGTCTGCATTTCCGGCAGCCTCCCGTTCCACGATAATGGCGCGGTTCAGATGCTCACAGCACTGCGCCGCAAGATAAATGCCCTTTTGGGAAAGAACGCCGTAGATGGCGTCGAAAACGACCTGCGCGACCTCGGGCTGTGAGTCCGTGCCGATGCGGCTGCCGCAGATTTCACTGGTCGAGCAGCCGACAACGACGATATTTCCGGCATGGAGCTTTGCCTTTTCGCAGAGTGTCTGCGCGGCAAGCACTGCCTGCTGTCTGATTTCATCGGTCATGGGAAGAAGCACCTCCGTGAAATTGGTCTGCAATATGTGCGCGATCGAGAATAAAAAACACGATGACTGCGGCGGTGGCACCGACGCCTGCCTGCGGCAGATTGACGGTCAGAAGACTTTCCGCACTGCCGGCAAAGCCGTACAGCACCCATTCATACAGAAAATAGCCCAGCACCATGACCAGCTCACCTGCGGCGGCTCCGATCACCGCACCGAGCATACGGCGTTTGTGCATGGCGCGAAGAATACAGGCGGCTGTCAGGGCAGTCAGGAATTTGATCACCAGAGTTGCAGGGGCGTACAGGACAAAGCTGAGCAAAATATCCGCCAGTGCGGCACCAATACCGCCTGCGATCGCACCGCAGACGGGCCCGAGCAGAAAAGCACCGAGCAGGATCACGGTATCGCCCAAATTGAAGTAACCGCCCGCAGGCGACGGAATATGGAGCAGTGCCGTTGCAGTACAGGTCAGCGCGGCAAACAGCGCGGTCAGTACCAGACGGCGGATCTTTTGCGTGTTCATGGAAATTCCTCATTTTACTGATCTGGAACGATTATACTGCAAAGAAAACAGAATGGCAAGTGTGATTATTCCGCCGCTTCGACCAAATCATAGAGCTGCTTGAGCAAAATCACGCCGATCGGCAGCAAAATCATCCCCAAAAAGCCGAACAGACGGAAGCCTGCATAGAGAGAAAGCAGGGTCAGCAGGGGATGCATCCCGATCTGTCTGCCGAGGAAGCGCGGCTCCAGAAAGGCACGCGATACGGAAACGACGGCGTAAAGGAGCAGCAGTCCGACGGCGAGATAGGTGTCACCGCGCAGAAACGAGACAATGCCCCACGGGATCAGCACCGTGCCCGAGCCAAAGACCGGCAGGGCGTCAATCAGCGCGATGACCAGTGCCAGAAGCGGTGCCTTCGGACGGCGCAGGAGCAGCAGTCCGACGGTCAGAACGGAAAAGGTGACGCCGATCAGCCAGAGCTGTGCCTTACCGTAGCCGCCCAGGGCACTTTTCAGCCGCTTCCTGACGGCGTGGAAGCGTTCGACCCAGCTTTCCGGCACATGACGGCGCACGGTGTCGCACAGCTCCGTGCGCTGTGAGGAAAAGAAATAGGCGGAAAGAAGCGTTGTCAGGATAAACAGAAAGCAGTCCGGCAGACACGAAAGCAGTCCCCCCGCCATGCTGAACAGTCGCTCTGACACCGTGCCTGCAATTACGCTCCCGCCCTCAAACAGGCGGGTCAGCCACTGCTGTGCGGCATCTGCGAACGAGGCAGGCAGGTTAGAGACAATGCGCAGCAGCTTTTCCTGTAAATCGTGCAGCGGCTGTTCCAAAGAGGTCAGCAAACCGGGAAGCTGTCCTGCGAGCCGTTCCAGCTCCGTCACGGCGAATCTGCACAGCAGAAACAGCCCTGCAATGACGGCGAGCGAGACCAGCGTGACCGCCAGAAACGAAGAAAGCCATTTTGGCGCGTGTACACGCTTTTGCAGCCATGCTGCCATGGGCTTTGCCATGCATGAGAGAAAATAGCCCAAAAGAAACGGCAGTCCGATCGGCAGAAGCAGCTTTGCCGTCAGCCAGACGCCGAGAATTCCGCCGACGGCATAGGCAAGCAGCTTCCACGGCTGTTTCATTACGGAAATCCCCCTTTCACCCTTGCTTTTTGAAATGTAGTATGATAATATGTTTTTGACAGAAAAACAAATGATTTTTGATTGCGCACAGGAGGAAGACAGAATGACCCAACTGCCGAAGTATTATATCGTGGAGGCAAGTGCGCTTCCCGAGGTGTTTCTGAAGGTCGCGCAGGCAAAATGGCTGTTGGAGACGGGGGAAGTCAGTACGGTCAATGAGGCCGCCAAAGCGACCGGCATCAGCCGCAGTGCCTTTTATAAGTACCGGGACGCGATCTCACCGTTCCAGAATCTGATGGCAGGGCGTATTCTGACCTTCCATTTCATCCTGCGTGATG
>PITX01000131.1 GCA_017577345.1 Clostridiales bacterium | reverse complement strand
CATTACGGAAGCACTCAAAGCTACTGACCAAATGGAGTGGGTGCGCCGTATGAACGCCGTGCGAGCGCAAGCAGTCGAAATCGTCAACAAGGAATTGATTTATACTTAACGCAAAGCGGGGCTTCGGCTCCGCTTTTTCTTTATGAAAAACGCAAAAGCGAATATTCGCTGAATATTCGCAAATTCCATTGACAAAACGAATTTTCTGAGTATAATATAAAAATGTAGTATAGTAAGAACAACTGTAAGGAGGCGTTCCAATGAATTTTGAGACCGAGAATATTGAATTCAAATCGGGGTTTACCGAAGAAATTTATAAAGAGGTCATTGCCTTTGCCAATACGGACGGTGGTATTGTGTATGTCGGAATAGATAATGACGGGAATGCTGTCGGACTGACCGATGTAGATACCGGATATACCCGCATTACCAATGGCATCCGTGATGCTATCATGCCGGATGTCACGATGTTCGTGCGCTTTACCATGCAGGAAAACAAGGTAGTCCGTATTACCGTGAGCGAAGGCAGTAACAAGCCGTACTATCTCAAAGGAAAAGGATTGAAGCCGAGCGGCGTATATGTTCGTCAAGGCACTTCCAGCGTTCCCGCATCTCCCGAACAAATTCGTCAGATGATAAAAGACAGCGATGGCGATACCTTTGAGGAAATACGCTCTCTTGAACAGGAGTTGACTTTCAACGCCGCCGAAATTGCTTTCAAGCGTTACGGCGTGGAATTCAGCACCGAGAAATACCGTGCGCTCGGCATGACGCAGAAGAACGATGATATTTACACAAACCTTGCCCTGCTCCTTTCCGATCAGTGTGCCCACACGACCAAAATCGCCGTATTCAGCGACGATGCCCGCACCGTGTTCCGTGACAGTAAAGAATTCAACGGCTCAATCTTCAAGCAGTTTGAAGATGCCGTCAATTATCTTGCACTTTGCAACAAAACCAGTTCGGTCATTAAAGGCGTAGTGAGAACGGATAAGCAGGATTACCCGGAAGAAGCCATCCGCGAAGCACTGCTCAACGCTATCGTTCACCGTGATTACAGTTTCAGCGGCAGTATCATAATCAATGTAACCGACCGTATGATGGAATTCATCTCGCTTGGCGGTCTTCTGCCCGGTCTTTCCCCCGACGATATTCGCTCCGGTATTTCTCAGCCGAGAAACAAAAATCTTGCCGAAGTATTCCACCGTCTGCGCCTGATCGAAAGCTACGGCACCGGCATCCGCAGAATATTCAATCTGTATGCCAACTGCTCGGAACAACCGCAAATTGAAGTGACATCCAACACCTTCAAAATCGTTTTGCCGAATATGAATGCTGTTCCTACAGCAGAACCGGAAAATAATGAGGCAGTAACTCCGCAGATGCAAAAGGTGCTCGACTTTATCAAGGAAAACGGACAGATCACCGAAAAAGAAATCAGCGACCTGCTCGGACTGAAAAAGACTCGCACTTTTACCGTTGCAAAACAGATGCGCGATCTCGGACTGATCAAAGTTGTCGGCAGAGGCGATAACAAGAAGTATTTGCTGAAATAAGCCGGAAAATCAGGTACAAGTCCGTTTTAGGGGTGTCACGGGGACGGTTCCGGTTGACAACTTTTTGCTTTCTGAATCACGCCGCGATTTATGCCGGTAAGCCTTTCGATCTGCCGTATGGAAAGACCACTGCTTTTCAGTATTACCAGTGCGGTGTCCCGTTTTGTCCTGTTATATTTCTGCAATTCTGTTCCGCTTGAAATATTCAGCAAGGTTCGAAGCGTGGCGAGTGCCCACGCATCATCTTTCCGGAGAGGATCTGCTTCAATAGGCTTTGTAAAGTCTTCTTGCTGCATGAACTGAAGAAAAGCAGCTTTATCACCAATCAAATCCTGCAGCAATGATGTGTCTGTCACCATGTTCTTTTTTTCGTATTCATGGTAGCTGCTCCATCGATACGCCTCAGCCGGGCAGATTCCTGCCTTTTCCGGATTGTTGAGAATATAGCGAAAAACTGAAAGCAGATAGGTGTCATCTGTAACGATTTCGCTTTTGTAGCGATCCTGAAACAGATGCCCACTGCGGTTATATTTCCGATTAAAATACTGCGCATAACAAACGCCCGTTTTTTTCATAAAGACGGAGATGGCAGAATCCGAATCTCGCAGCAGAAGATGGACATGGTTTCCCATAAGGCAGTAGGCAAGAAGGGTGATTCTACACTCCGCAGCATACTTTTTCAGAAAAAACAGATACTTTTCGTTGTCACTTGTATCTTCAAACAAGAGCTGTTTTCCGATCCCTCGGACAATAATGTGCAGATATTCTCCGGCTACCCGTGGCTGTCTGGACATAGAATCACCTACCATACATGAGATAATCTCAGTATAACAGGTGAAAATTATGTTGTCAATAAGAACCGTCCCCACTGACACCCGGACTTTTTTGACAGTCTGAAGCGCAAGCCGATCAACGGCTTGCGCTTTCTTTCTCTGTCAGCAAGAGCCCGACGCAGACTGCCGCGATGCCGCCGGTCAGCTTGCCGACGATCACGGGCACGAGCATGGAGCTGTCAAAGCCTGCGGTGAAACCCAGATGGTCGCCGAACACGAAGGCGGCGGAGACGGCAAAGGCGACATTGAGCACTTTGCCGCGGTTGTCCATATCCTTCATCATGCCGAACATGGGGATGCAGTTGGCGAGGCTTGCCACCATGCCGGCGGCGGAAATGTCGTTCATACCGAGCAGTCCGCCGAGCCTGACGAGCGGCTTCTTGAAGACCTTGGTGATGACATAGACGAGCGGAAATGCGCCTGCAAGCACGAAGCCGATCTCCGCGACGACCTCCACGCCGTCGTCCAGCGGTGCCATGCCGGGGATGAGGGTCACGCCCGTGAGCCGTTCAAAGACGGCGGCGGCAAGGCCGACGGTGATGACTGCGACCACGCCTCTGCCGAACCACAGAAAGCCGCGGATCATGCCGCGCTCAAATTTCCAAAGACCCAGTGCGATCAGCAGGGCGAACAGGACGATGGGGATGAGGTTTTTCAGGATCATCAGAATCGGGAAGCCTGCGACAAGACCGCCGATGAGTGCGCCGACCGGAACGGTGATGATGCCTGCAAGCACGCCGCGTGCCAGGGCAGGACGGTCATCCTCCCGGATGATGCCGAGGGCGACGGGGATGATAAAGACGACGGTCGCGCCGAGCATGGAGCCGATGAGCAGGCCGCCGAACTGCGCCGCTTCCTTTGTCTGCGCAAGCGCAAAGGCAAGCGGTGCGCCGCCCATGTCATTTGCGAGGATCGTGCCTGCAAACATGGCAGGGTCTGCGCCGAGGAAACCGTAAACGGGCACCAAAACCGGGCGAAGCAGATTTGCCAGCACCGGAGCAAGCGCGAGGATGCCGAGCATGGAAAGCGCCAGTGCGCCGATGGCGAGGATGCCTTCCTCAAACTGCTTTCCCATGCCGAGTCGACTGCCGAAGATACGGTCGAGTGCGCCGAGTACCGCAAAGACCGCCATGATCCACAAAATGACTCTGTCAACTGACATGCTTATTCCTCCGCTTCATCCAGAATTCCGACGATTGCCGCATCTGCGGGGATTTTCTCCTGTCCGACCCGCGCCGCACTGCCGAAGGCGAGGATGACCTGTTCTCCAACGCCTGCGCCGACGAGGTCGCAGGCAATGTATTCCGCGCCGTCTGAGGTGACACGCAGCAAAATCTGTCCGGTCAGTGCCGGACTCTTTTTTGTTGCCCAGACAGAGCCGGTCACCGTGCCGATCTTCATTGCTTTCCCTCCAATAAATCCCGTGCAAGCGGCGTCAGTCTGCCCTCGATCGGCAGACCTTCACGCAGTCTGCGCCTGACCTCATCGGCGGTCAGCAGTTTTTTCTGCTCGGCGTTCAGAAACTGCACGCCGAGCTGCTTCATGCTCCGCTCCGCGCCGAGCAGTCTGCTCCACAGGGCGCGGTTTGCAGTGCGCGAAAAGCTGCGGTAGCGCAGACCCTCCTGCGCGACATACACGGGTTTTCCCGCAAGCAGGGCATCTGCGCTTGCCTCATCCGGAAAACGCAGCAATTCCGCTGCGGTCATGGAGCCGATCAGCACGGCGCAGTGGTCGCCCCGGCGCACATAATTCCAGCCGTAGTCCCTTGCAGGCGCATCACCGATCAGGAGCACTGCGGGGCGGTCAGCCGTTTGCCGCCTGCGCACCTCGGCAAGCACTTCCTCCACCAGATGTTCATTCATTGTATCATCCCGAGATCGCCCTTGCGGAAGCCGCAGGCATTGGCTTCATCGTAGTCCAGATGCGCATAAG
>PITX01000130.1 GCA_017577345.1 Clostridiales bacterium | reverse complement strand
CGGTAGAGTGAGAGTTGCGCAGTAAGTCAAAATCCTTGCGGAAGCAAGCATTATTCTGGTTGAAAAGTTCGGAATACTTTGGATTTTGAAAAATGCAAAATCTCTGCATCACGCCAAAAAAGTTTGAATGATTTTGACGGTTACGGACTTTTTTGACAGTCTGAACATCCCGGAGGACTGAAGTCCTTCGGGATGTTTTGCTATATCTGCTTTATGCGTAATAGTTGATCAGACAGCCGGAGAGGATGATGTCACGCTCCTCACGGGACAGGCGTTCCAGCTTCAAGGGAAGCAGTGTCTTTCTGTCGCCCTGCATCAGCACACCCTCGATTTTCTCCGTATCGCCGCGCAGTGCCTCACGGATGCCGGCAATATAGATGCAGTCACCGGGCTGCATGTTATAAGAGGCAATATTCTCCACGGTAAACGGGAGCATGCCCCAGTTGATGACATTGCTGCGGTAGCGCTTGGTCGCAAAGTCTTCGCAGAAGTTCGCCACGCCGCCCAAAACGCGCTGACAGGAGGCTGCCTGCTCTCTGGCAGAGCCGTCGCCGGGGCGTATCGCCATGACCGCACTGCCCAAGCCCGTCGTTTCGGGATCATAACCGAGCATATCGGCGGCTTTTCCGTCACGGCGAAGCTTTTCCTGTGCCAGAACAGTCTTTGCGCGTCCGACATAGGCAGGATCCTTGCGGCTGAGAGCGAACTCGCTCAGACGCAGGGGGTTACTGCGGTAGGAGGAGGTCTCACCGGAGGGAATCAGCTCGTCCGTAGTCGTGACGGGGTCATAAATTGCCGATGCAACGGTGATGAGCAGATTTTCAGGCAATGCGATCTGCTCCGGCCAGTCGGTAATGTTCGGACCGAAAACGAGCGGCTGATCGGGATCGGGCTTGCCGACACCGTGATAGACGCGCTCATAGGGCGCGGGATTGAAGCGGTATTCCATAAAAGACGGATCCTCCGTCAGCTCTGCAAGCTCCGTTGCCGGCGTGATCGCGCCGCCGTTTAGCGCGGAGGCGGCGATGGAACGCGAATCCATCAGGGCAACATAGGCGACCTGACCGTCTGCGGGCTTAGAGCCCTCGCGGTTGGGGAAGTTACGGGTGGAATGGCGGATGGAAAAAGCACCGTTGGCGGGCACATCGCCTGCGCCGAAGCACGGACCGCAGAAGGCACTGCGGATGGATGCGCCGGAGGCGATCAGCTTTTCCAGCGCGCCGGTGCGCAGCAGCTCCATCAGGACGGGCTGGCTGGCGGGGTAGCAGGAGAGCCAGAAACGGTCACTTCCGAGCGGCTTTCCGTTCAGAATCTCCGCCGCCTTTACAAGGTTTTGGAACGTGCCGCCGGAGCAGCCTGCAATGACACCCTGATCGGCATAGAATCTGCCGTTGCGGATCTTTTTCGTCAGGCTTTCCGGCTGCTTTTTCAATCCAAGCGTGGAAACAGCACTTGCATCGACTGCGTGCAGCAGATCTTCCAGATTTTCATTAAATTCACGGATCGTATAAGTGTTGGAAGGATGGAAGGGGAGTGCGATCATCGGCTCGATTGTCGAAAGATCGACCTCCAACAGCGCATCGTAATACGCACCGTCCTGCGGCGCAAGCTCCCGATAAGCATCGGCTCTGCCGTGTGCGGCAAGGGACGCCTGCACTGTGCCGTCCGTCTGCCAGACAGAGGACAGACAGCTCGTTTCCGTCGTCATGACATCGATGCCGTTGCGGTAATCCATGGAAAGTGCGGCAACGCCGCTTCCGAAAAACTCCATCACGCTGTTCTTCACAATGCCCTGCTTGAAGGTCGCACCGATGATGGCAAGCGCGACATCCTGCGGACCGACGCCTGCCTTCGGCTTGCCGGTCAGGTGGATGCCGACCACATGCGGATAGGCAATGTCGTAGGTCTTGCACAGGAGCTGCTTGACCAGCTCCGGACCGCCCTCACCGATCGCCATGGTGCCGTAAGCGCCGTAGCGCGTATGGGAGTCGGAGCCGAGGATCATTCTGCCGCCGCCGGCATACATTTCGCGCATATAGCTGTGGATGACGGACTGATGCGCGGGGACAAATTCACCGCCGTAGCGCTTCGCGGCAGACAGACCGAACACATGGTCGTCCTCGTTGATCGTGCCGCCGACGGCGCACAGGGAATTGTGGCAGTTGGTCAGCACATAAGGCAGAGGAAATTTCTCCAGTCCCGAGGCGCGGGCGGTCTGAATGATACCGACATAGGTAATATCGTGCGATGCCATGGCATCAAATCTGATTTTCAGAGAGCGCATATCGCCGGAGGTGTTGTGCGCGGCAAGAATGCCGTAGGCAATCGTCTTTTTCTTTCCGTCCTCGCAGGACAGCTCGCACTGCGCGGCGGGAATGAGCCTGCCGTCACGGTAGAAGACACCGTCATTCATAATAGTGATCATAGAAGCACCTCCGTTTTTACCTACTATATATCACCTGTGCGAAAAAGTCAAAAACTTTATCGTAGTAAATGTTGCGGTATCGGGAAAACTGTGGTATGATAAACGGCGGGAAAGGAGGGACACGGTATGCAGTATATTGTTTTGGATATGGAATGGAATCAGCCGTGGCCCGGCTCCTACGCGGCAAAAAAGGTTTTGCCGGTGGAGATCCACGGAGAGATCATTCAGATCGGTGCAGTGCGTCTGCTGGAAAACGGCACGGTCGCTGATGAGTTTCAGGTGCTGGTGCGTCCCAAATATTATAAAAAGCTCAACAGCCGCGTTTCCAAGCTCACCGGTCTGCACGATTCCAGACTGCGTGAGGAGGGCTTGCCTTTCCCGGAGGCATTGGAACGCTTCCGCAAGTGGATCGGCGGCGAGTGCATTTTCCTGACATGGGGCTTTGACGACATTACGATTCTGGAGGACAACATTCTCCTGCATGACGGCGAGCCGGACTGGATCACCGAATGGTACAATGCGCAGATGATCTTTAACGCGCAGACCGGCTGCGGCACTTCGCAGAAGGCACTTTCTTCGGCAATGGAGCTGATTGGCATTGAGCCGAGCAGACCTGCCCACGATGCGCTGGGCGATGCGTACCACACCGCGCTGATCTGCAGCAGACTTGACCTCAAAAAGGGCATTGCGGAGTATGCACAGGCACTGCGCAATCATGCCGACGGCTTCCACGGCAATCCACCCGAGGGCTGCATCGGCAGAGCGGTGTTCCGCGGCTATGAGGACAAGGCAAAGGCAATCAGCGCCATGACGGAGCTGAAAAGCCACTGCCCCCAGTGCGGTGCACCCATGCCGAACGGCGCATGGATCGCGCAGGAGGGTCGGCGGTATATGACGATGGCTTCCTGCCCGGAACACGGCAGGTATCTGATCCGCATCCGTCTGCAAAAGGATACGGACGGCACGATGCGCGTCAGCCGCCTGATCTATGAGGGCGCGTCCGATGCGGCGCAGAAATTCGACGAGCTTGCCGCACTGCGCAAGCCTGCCCGCCGCAGAAGAAGAAAGAAAAAACCGACAGAGAACAAGTAAGGGTGGAGCGTTCCACCCTTATTTTTGAAAGGAGCAAGACAATGCTGCAGAAATTACCGGAACGCCTGCTGCCGTGGTTTGAGGCAAACCGCCGCGACCTGCCGTGGCGGCGGGACAGAGAACCGTATCATGTATGGCTGTCGGAAATCATGCTGCAGCAGACGCGTGTGGAGGCAGTTCGTGGCTATTACGAACGCTTTCTGAGCAGGCTTCCGACCATAGAGGCACTTGCCGCTGCGGAGGTAAACGAGCTTCTCAAGCTATGGGAGGGGCTCGGCTACTACAGCCGCGTGAGAAATCTGCAAAAGGCGGCGCAGGTCATCGTGCGTGACTGCGGCGGCAAATTTCCTCACGAATACGGGAAAATCCTTGCGCTTCCGGGCATCGGCGCGTATACCGCCGGAGCGATCTGCTCCATCTGCTTTGAACAGCCGACCCCTGCCGTGGACGGCAATGTCCTGCGTGTCATTTCAAGGCTTCATGCCTCCGATGCACCGATCGGGGAAGATCGCGTCAAACGCTCCGTTGCGCAGGAGCTGGAGAAAATCTACCCGATCGGGCATTGCGGCGATTTTACGCAGGCGCTCATGGAGCTGGGCGCAACGGTCTGCCTGCCGAACGGGAAACCTCTGTGCGCGCAATGCCCGGTAAAGGATATCTGCGCGGCAAATCAGACGGGAATGCAGGCAAGCTATCCCGTGCGGGCTGCTAAGAAGCCGCGCAGAGTGGAGCATCGGACGGTATTTTTCCTGCAATGCGGAGAAAAGATCGCCGTCTGCAAACGCCCGAAAACAGGCCTTCTGGCAGGTTTGTGGCAGCTGCCGGATGTGCCGGGAGAGCTG
>PITX01000129.1 GCA_017577345.1 Clostridiales bacterium | reverse complement strand
TTGCCATGCTGCACAGCGGACTTCGCCTGACAGAGCGATACGATCAGTGGAAGCGTATTTCCCGCGGTGAAGTGAGTGTTGTGCTCGGCACGAGAAGTGCCGTTTTTGCACCGATCTCAAATCTTGGAATCATTATCATTGACGAGGAGCAGGAGCCGACCTATTGCTCGGAAAATCCACCCCGTTATAAAGCTCAGGATGTTGCTCAGTTTCGCTGTGCGCAGCAGAAGGCTTTGCTGCTGCTCGGTTCGGCAACTCCCACGATTGACACGGCGTATTACGCGAAAGAAGGACGCTATCAAGTATTTTTACTTAACAGGCGTTACAATCAAAAAAGCCTTCCCCGCACGCTGATTGCCGATATGCGGCAGGAGCTGAAAGAGGGAAACGGCAGTATTATCAGCTCGGTTTTGCGCGAAGAACTCAAAAAAAACCTGGAGCGTGGGGAACAGAGTATTCTGTTTCTCAACAGGCGCGGCAACTCGAGAATGCTTCTTTGCGGTGAATGCGGTGCTGTTCCGGAATGCCCCCGCTGCAGCGTACCGATGACTTACCACAGCGCCAACGGGCGGCTGATGTGCCATTATTGCAACCACTCGAAACCCGCGTTCGACCGTTGCCCTGATTGCGGCGGCAGGATGAAGTATGTCGGCTGCGGCACGCAAAAGGCGGAGGAGGAACTCACAGCGCTGTTTCCCGGCAAAAAGATCCTGCGTATGGATACCGACACGGTCAATGCTGCACACGGGCACGAAGCGATTTTCAAGAAATTTGAGGAGGAAAAAATCCCCATTTTGCTTGGTACCCAAATGGTGGCAAAGGGTCTGGATTTTGAAAATGTCACGCTGGTCGGCGTTCTGGATGCGGATCTTTCCCTCTATGTGGATAATTTTCACGCAGCAGAGCGTACCTTTGACCTTTTGTCGCAGGTCGTCGGTCGCGCAGGACGCGGGAACAAACAGGGCCGCGCAGTGATTCAGACCTACACCCCCGAAAACACCGTAATCAAATCTGCTGCCGCGCAGGACTATGAGGCATTCTACCAAAGCGAGCTTCGTATGCGCAAGCTCCGCCGTTACCCACCGTTCGCAGATTTGTTCGTTTTTACCGTCAGCGGAGCAGACGAGGACCGCGTGTTCTCCGCGGCGAATGCGCTGAAAAACGGGCTTTGCGCCGCAGTGACGCGCCCGGATCTGAGGACGCTTTCCCTTGAGGTCTTGGGGCCGGCAGGCGCACCGATCCTTAAGATAAACAATCGCTATCGCTACCGTGTTTACCTTGCCGGAAAAAACTGCGCTGAACTTCGCAAGCTCGTTGCCGAGTTTTTGCTTGCTTTCCAACGGCATAAGGAAACCAGCCGTCTCGACATTTTTGCAGACTGCAATGCTTTACAATAGGAAAAAGAAATGAGGATTTTACTATGGCTATTCGCACCATTCGGGAAAAAGGCGATCCCTGTCTTGAAAAAGTCAGCCGTCCGGTGACGGAATTTAATGCAAGGCTTCATCAGCTTCTTGACGATATGGCGGACACGCTTGCCGAGGCAGGCGGTGTCGGTCTTGCTGCACCGCAGGTCGGCATTCTGCGCCGCGTGTGCATTGTTGAGGATGAGCAGGGGGAGATCATCGAGCTGATCAATCCCGAGATCATTAAAACCGAGGGCGAACAGACCGGCCTTGAGGGCTGCTTAAGTGTACCGGGAAAGTACGGCATTGTCACGCGTCCGATGCTTGTGCGTGTACGCGCGCAGGATCGCTTCGGAACGACCTTTGAGGTGGAAGATGAGGAGCTTACCGCCCGCTGCTTCTGCCATGAAATCGAGCATCTGGACGGTCATCTTTATACGGAGCACTGCAACATTCTTACGGATGATGAGCTGGAACAGTATATCCGCGAAAATGAGAAGGAGTTTGACGAATGAGAATCGTCTTTATGGGAACGCCGCCGTTTGCCCGCACCATTCTGGAGCGGCTGATTGCCGATGGGCATGAAATTTGCGGCGTTTTTACGCAGCCGGACAAGCCGAGAAACCGCGGCAAGGTCACACCGTCCCCGGTAAAGGAATGCGCGGCGGAGCACAATATCCCTGTCTATCAGCCTGTCAAAATGCGTGACGGTACTGCGCTTGCTGATCTTCGGGCGCTGCAGCCGGACATGGTTGTTGTCGCTGCCTACGGCCGCATTCTTCCGGCCGAAATGCTTGCAGTTCCCCCGATGGGCTGCATCAATGTGCACGCCTCGATTCTTCCGAAATATCGCGGTGCAGCTCCCATCAACTGGGTACTGCTCAACGGCGAGCAGGAAACAGGTGTCACCATCATGCACATGGCGGAGGAATGTGACACCGGTGACATGATTTTGGTGAAGAAACTGCCTATCTCACCGGAAATCAACGCCGAAGATCTGTTTGTTGCGCTTGCCGAGATTGGCTCCGATGCCATTTCCGAGGCAATCGGACTGATCCAAAACGGCACAGCGATCCGCACACCGCAGGATCATGAAAATGCGACCTATGCGCCCATGCTTTCGCGCGAACTCTCCCCGATTGACTGGAACAGGACAAGTCGTCAGATTCTCGATCAAATTCGAGGCTTAATTCCCTGGCCCTGCGCCACGGCGATGCTTGGGGAGCAGACCGTGAAGCTTTACCGCGCCGAGCAGGGGAGCGCAACGGGCGAGCCTGCCGGAAAAATGAAGGCAACGAAACGCGGCATTGAGGTCGCCTGCGGCAACGGACAGAGCATTCTGATTACCGAGCTCCAACCGGACGGCGGAAAGCGTATGGCGGCAAACGCCTATTGTAACGGCAAGCGCATTGCCGCCGGAACCTACCTGAACTGAGGAGCAATTACGATTATGAAAGCGAATGCAAGAGAATGCGCTTTGCAGGTTTTGATCGCCTGCCGCAAAAATGACGCCTGGGCGGATGCGGCACTCAAAGCGGCGCTCAAAACCGATACGCTTTCTGCGCCCGACGCAGCACTGTGCAGCCGCATTGTTTACGGTGTCATGCAGAATAAGCTGCTGCTCGATCACTACATCGGTGCGTACTGTTCTCAAAGGCCGGAACATCTGCAGCCGCCGCTGCTTGACATTCTGCGCATCGGGGCGTATCAGATCCTGTTTCTGGACAAGGTTCCTGACAGTGCGGCGGTCAATGAGGCGGTAACACTGACAAAAAATACCAAGCGTGCCCAGGCAGCCGGTCTTGTCAATGCAGTCCTGCGAAAAATTTCGCAGAATAAGGAGCATCTGCCGCCGCTTCCGGGCGATGACGCGACACAGCTTTCTGTCCGGTTCAGTCATCCAAAGTGGCTGGTAGAGCGGTTGCTATCCCTGCTGGGACGGGAACAAACAGAGGCGTTTCTCCGGCTCAACAACGAGGCCGCACCCATGACCGCACAGGTAAACCCGCTGATCACCTCAACAGAGAGTCTTGTGCAGGAGTTGACGGATGCTGGCATCCGCGTCAGAGAACACGACTGGGTACCCGACTGTCTGGAGCTTTCCGGCACCGGCGACCTCACGACACTTCCTGCCTTTTATAAGGGAAAATTCACTGTGCAGGACGCGGCAGCTAAGCTCGTCGCCTGCATAGCAAACTGTAAGCGCGGTGACAGAGTCCTTGATGTTTGTGCTGCTCCCGGCGGAAAATCGTTCGGCGCAGCATTTTTGATGGAAAACGAAGGCACCATCCTCTCGTGCGATCTGCATGAGAATAAGTTAAAACGCATCCGTGAGGGCGCGCAGCGACTTGGAATTTCCTGCATCGAAACAGCCGCAGCGGACGGACGTGTTTTTCACGAAGAGTGGAACGAAGCGCTTGATGTTGTGCTTTGCGATGTGCCTTGCTCCGGCCTCGGAATTATTCGCAAAAAACCCGATGTACGCTATAAGGACGCAGAGGCGCTTGCAAAGCTCCCTGAAATTCAGGCGGAGATCCTTGCGAACAGTGCCCGTTATGTCCGGCGCGGAGGCGTTCTGGTCTATTCCACCTGCACGATCCTGCCGGAAGAGAATGAACGTCTGACCGACGCATTTCTTTCATCCCACCCCGACTTTACCTACGAATCATTTACGCTCCCTGCACCGGTCGGGGAGGTTCCCGGTCACATAACGATGTGGCCGCAGATACACGCGACAGATGGCTTCTATATCTGCCGCATGAGAAGGAGAGACCATGACTGATATCAAATCCATGACGCAGGGAGAAATCACGGATGCACTTAAGGCAATGGGCGAGAGTGCATTTCGCGGTAAGCAGATTTTCTCCTGGCTTCATAAAGGTGTTAGATCATTCGACGAGATGAGCAACCTGCCGAAAAGTCTGCGGGAAAAACTCGCCTCTGAGTATTTCATCACCTCGCCGGAAATTGCGCGCAAGCAGGTTTCCAGACTGGACGGTACCGTGA
>PITX01000013.1 GCA_017577345.1 Clostridiales bacterium | reverse complement strand
AAGTTTTCCATGACGAACCAGATCTTGTCGAGGTCGGGCTCATCTTCCGCGCCGGAGGAACCGCCGAACCGAAGCGCGTCGCCGTAGTCATACAGCAGGGAGCCGGGCATAACGGTGTCAAGGTCGATGACGCACAGGCCTTCGCCGGTCTGGGCATTGAGCAGGACGTTGTTCAGCTTGGTGTCGTTGTGCGTGACACGAAGCGGAAGCTCTCGCGTTTCCAGCAGACGGACAAGCGTGCCGGCTTCCTGTTCCCGCGCTTCGATAAATGCGATTTCATCTTTTACGGAGGCGGCTCTGCCGACGCGGTCGGCATTCAGTGCTTCCCGGAACTGGCGGTAGCGGTTGACGGTGTTATGGAACATGGGAATGGTCTCGTGCAGGGTATGCGCGGGGAAATCACCCAACAGCTCCTGAAAACGGCCGAATGCGATCGCGCTTTCATAGAAATCCCGGTCAGATTCCGGTGCCTCCAGACAAATACCGTCTGCAAATTCATAGCAGCGCCAGTATTCGTCCTCTTCATCGACATAGTAGTATGTACCGGTGTCGGAGGGAATGAAGTTCAGCGTTTCACTCGGGTCGCTGACGCGGTCACGCAGGTACTCCGTCACTGCACCGACATTTTCCATGACCGCCTTCGGATCGGTGAAAACATACTTGTTGATGCGCTGCAGGATATATATATGCGCAGCATCGGTTTGCACGCGATAGGTGCTGTTGATGTGTCCGGAACCAAATTCGCCGATGGAAGTCGGCGTTCCGCTGATGCGGAAATGGGAAATTGCGGTATCCGGAATGAGTGTACTATTCAACGAGATCATCCTCTCAACATTTTTTCATTCTATGTATGCTGCACCGGAATTTGTTCCGGTGCGAATATTAACACATATATTACCATGCATTTGCCAAAAAAGCAAGCAAATTTTCCATATTTCACGGTGTTTGCTTTGAAGAATTACAACTACTGCCATACAGAGGTGAAAAAAGGAAATTGCTGTGATATAATTAACGAGAATGAGCTGTGCAAAACGGAGGAAACGATGAAAAAATTATTGGTAACGGGCTTTGAACCGTTCGGCGGGGAAGCAATCAATCCTGCGTGGGAGGCGGTCAGCCGTCTGCCCGATCAGATCGGAGCGTACGCACTGACAAAGCTGAGGGTGCCGACCGTATTCGGAAAGGCAGGAGAGCTTGCCATCAAAAAAGCGGAGGAGATCTGCGCCAATGCGGTGCTTTGCATAGGTCAGGCGGGCGGCAGAGCTGCGGTGACACCGGAGCTTGCGGCGATCAATGTGCGCGACGCACGGATCCCGGATAATGCAGGACAGCAGCCATGTGATGAGCCGGTCGTTGCCGGTGCGCCGGATGCGTATTTTTCCACTCTCCCCGTGCGGCGCATGACAGATGCGATCCAAAAGGCAGGACTGCCCGGCGTGCTGTCCTATTCAGCCGGTGCGTATGTCTGCAACGATCTGCTCTTTATGCTGCTGCACCGTTTTGCAGATACTGCGGTGCGTGTCGCATTCATTCATGTCCCCTATCTTCCGGAGCAGACAGAAACACAGCCATCCATGCCGCTTTCGGATATCCTGCGGGCATTGACGGCTGCAATTTCAGCGATAGATTAGATTCCGACCACGCCGGATTTCAGCAGAAGCACCAGCACGGCACCCATGACGATAAAATAGAGAATGGTCGAGGGAATCAGACAATCGACTGCCAGCTTCGTGTCCTTGCCGTACTGCTTCGACCACAGAACAGCGGACACAGGGGATGGGCTGCCGAGCAGGATGGCAAGAATACAGGCGGTCTTGAACGGCAGAATGAAATACAGAACGGCAAATACGATGCAAGGCAGGGCAAGCACCTTCCACAGAGAGTAGACAATGGCGGTCTTGCTTCTGATCCAGCCGAACAGACCGTAGCGGCAGATCAGCATACCGATAAACAGCAGGGCAATGGGAGATACGGAGGCGGCGATGCCGTTGAGCGTATAGCTCAGAAATTCCGGAAGCTCCACGGAAAATACGGAGCAGAGGATGCCTGCGACCACGGCAATCAGATTCGGTGTGGCAAGCACTTTTTTGACGATCTGCTTGCGGCTGCCTTCGGTCGAGCCGATGAAGATCTGATGATGGACACCCCAGATCAGGAAATCCATAACTGCACCGTGGATAAAGACGATGGACATTTCACTCTTCGTCAAAAACAGACTCAGCAGGGGAATGCAGACAAAAGAGGTGTTGCCGACACCGCTGATAAAGCGCAGGATGGGGCGGCGGCTTTCATCGACCTTTCGAAATAGCGGAATGGAGATAAAAAAGGGCAGCAAACTGAATACCAGCGTGGCGATCACGGTCGGAATACCGTAATTGATCAGCTCGTGGATGTCCGTTTCTGCAAAGTTGGTAAACAGCATCGCGGGGAAGCAGACATTCAGAAGCAGAGAGGGAAGCACATCGGTCGCACTTTCGGGAACCAGCTTACTTTTAACGGAAAAATATCCGATACAGATTACAATCAGAAAAAACAGAAAACCGTCGAACTGCATAGTTTTACCACCCGATTCTTTCTTATGCCTATCTTACCGCGCCGCAGCGGGCAAGTCAAGCGGAGACTTCGCACCTTCCGACGCTTTTTGCATATTTTAGGATTGACAAACAGATCGGAATGTGCTTAAATACAAGAAACCGCAGATGACGAGTAAGTATGTTCGCAACGGAACGCACAGAGAGCCGCCGAGGGTGGGAACGCGGCAGGGAAGTACGGACAGAATGGGCGTCGGAGGGCAAGCTGAAGGCAGTAGGCGAGACGGAGCAGACTCTTCGTTATCAAAGTCAGCGTATGAAGGTACGCGTCAAGTGGGCGCAATGCGCCAAGCCGGGTGGCACCGCAGGATTTATCATCCTGTCCCAGCAAACAACTGGGACAGGATTTTTTGTATCCTCTCCCGAAAAATCGAAAGGAGAAAAGAAAATGGAGATCCCGTACAAAATCTATCTGGAAGAATCGGAGATGCCGAAGGCATGGTACAATGTCCGTGCCGATATGAAGAATAAGCCGGCGCCCCTGCTGAATCCCGCAACGGGCAAGCCGATGACGCTCGATGAGCTGTCGCAGGTGTTCTGCCGCGAGCTTGCGGCGCAGGAGCTGGACTGCGAGAATGCGTATATCCCCATACCGCAGGAGATCCGCGATTTTTACAAGATGTACCGTCCGTCGCCGCTGGTACGGGCATACTGTCTGGAAAAAAAGCTGGGCACCCCGGCGCACATCTACTATAAGTTTGAGGGCAACAACACCTCCGGATCACACAAGCTGAATTCCGCGATCGCGCAGGCATACTACGCCAAGCAGCAAGGTTTAACCGGCGTGACGACCGAGACCGGCGCAGGGCAGTGGGGTACCGCGCTGTCCATGGCGTGTTCCTATTTCGATCTGGACTGCAAGGTGTTCATGGTCAAGGTGTCCTATGAGCAGAAGCCGTTCCGCCGCGAGGTGATGCGCACCTACGGTGCATCGGTCACTCCCTCTCCGTCCATGACGACGGAGGTCGGCAGAAAGATCAATGCCGAACTCCCCGGCACCTCCGGCTCTCTCGGATGCGCGATCTCCGAGGCAGTGGAGACGGCGGGTAAGCTGGACGGCTACCGCTATGTACTCGGCAGTGTCCTGTCGCAGGTTTTGATCCATCAGACGGTCATCGGTCTGGAAACCAAGGCGGCAATGGACAAATACGGTATCAAGCCCGACATCATCATCGGCTGTGCCGGCGGCGGCTCCAATCTGGGCGGTCTGATCTCTCCGTTTGCAGGGCAGAAGCTCCGCGGCGAGGCGGATATGCGCCTCATCGCAGTCGAGCCTGCTTCCTGTCCGAGCCTGACACGGGGCAGATATGCCTACGATTTCTGCGATACCGGCAAGGTTTGCCCGCTTGCCAAGATGTATACGCTGGGCAGCTCCTTTATCCCTTCTGCCAACCATGCAGGCGGTCTGCGCTATCACGGCATGAGCAGCATCGTCTCTCAGCTCTATGCGGACGGACTTTTGGAGGCAACGAGCGTGGAACAGAGCGCGGTGTTTGGGGCGGCGGTGGAATTTGCCCGCGTGGAGGGTATCCTTCCCGCACCGGAAAGCAGTCACGCCATCCGCGTTGCCATTGACGAGGCACTCAAATGTAAGGAAACCGGCGAAGAGAAGAACATCGTGTTCGGTCTGACCGGAACGGGGTATTTTGACCTCTATGCCTATCAGAAATTCAACGACGGCAAGATGGAGGACTACATCCCCACGGATGAGGACATTGAAAAGAGCCTTGCCAAGCTTCCGAATATCGAATAAGTACCAAAAAGCAGGGTGCGTCTTTCGCACCCTGCTTTCCGGACCGTCACAAAATCAGCAATTTGCACAATACTGTCATTCCGAGGCAGCAACGCGACCGTGGGAATCTGTCAGTAGCAAATTTCAGACATGTACCGTATATCGGAGAAGTACAAAACCTGACAGGCACGGATTGCCACGCCGGTTGAAAACCGGCTCGCAATGACACGGGTGAAGGATTTCCCTTTCATCGTCAGCCTCGCAATGACAGGTATGGCAGACCGCGTCCGTAGGGCAGCAAAGCCGCCAACGGCTGCGTACCCACGCCGCCTGACGGCCGCTCGCAACGATAGGCATCCCAATGCTGTTCTTCATTTTGACGGAAACGGACTTTTTTGACAATATGAATTGCGCACCGATGCACGGCATCGGTGCGCAATGACTTATCTTATATGCAATTTCACAATTTTGCTACAGCATCTTTCTTATCAGAAGCATTTTTCTTTTCGCTTTTTTCTGCATTCACCGAGCTGACCGCATTTGTAGCAGACCTCATTGTCACAGGTGCCGTCAGCGAAGAATGTGCTGATATTGTCTGCGGTGGTATCGGCGATATTCTGCAGTGCCTCCTGCGTCAGAAATGCCTGATGAGAGGTGACGATGACATTCGGCATGGAGATCAGCCGTGCCAGCGTATCGTCCTCGACGATGTGACCGGAAAAGTCCTCAAAGAAGAGATCAGATTCCTCCTCGTACACATCCAGACAGGCGGCACCGACCTTCCGCGCCTTGATGCCATCCAGCAGTGCCTCCGCGTCGATCAGTGCGCCGCGGGAGGTGTTGATGATATACACGCCCTTTTTCATCTGTACAATGGCATCGGCGTCGATCAGATGATAGGTGTCCTCCGTCAGCGGGCAGTGCAGAGAGATGAAATCACTGCGCGCAAACAGCTCCGCAAGCGAAACATAGTCGATTCCTGCGTTTTCTGCCGGGAATTTGTCGTAGGCGACGACCCGCATCCCGAAGCCGCGGCAGATGTCAATGAACACCCTGCCGATTTTGCCTGTGCCGATCACGCCCACGGTCTTGCCGTGCAGATCGGTGCCGGTCAGACCGTCCAGACGGAAGTTGAAGTCCTTTGTGCGGATATATGCCTTATGGATCCGGCGGTTGGAGGTCAGAAGCATTGCCATCGCGTGCTCCGCGACCGCGTAGGGGGAATAGGCAGGTACGCGGACAACATGGATCTTCCCGAAGCAGTGCTGTAAATCGACATTGTTAAAGCCTGCACAGCGCAGGGCGATCAGACGGATGCCGTAACCGTACAGACGGTCGATGACGGCGGCATTTACCGTGTCATTGACAAAAACGCAGACACCGTCAAATCCCTTCGCCAGCTTCGCCGTGTCCTCGGTGAGCTTGGTTTCAAAAAACTTGAAGGTAATGCCGTGTTCCGCACCGCTTTTCTCAAAGCAGGGCTGATCATAGCTTTTGGCGTCGAAAAAGGCGATTTTCATAGACCCCTCCATTATTTCAGGAGCATTTCTCCCGCCTTATAGATATCGCCTGCACCGACCGTGAGGATAATATCCCCCTCCTGTGCGATGGATTTGAGATAGGCACTGACCTCCGGCAGGGTTTCAAAGAAGGTCGCGCCGTCGATCAGCGCGGCGAGGTCAGCGGAGGAAATGCCGGTTTTGTTGCTTTCTCTTGCGGCGTAGATTTCCGCCAGCACCGCCACATCCACGCGCCGAAGCTGCTCCACGAAGTCATCAAAGAGCGCTTTAGTACGCGTATAGGTGTGCGGCTGGAAGGCGAGAATGATACGCTTGAAGCCCATCGTTCGGACGGCATCAATCAGGGATTTCAGTTCTCCGGGATGATGGGCGTAATCGTCGTAGACCTCGGCACCGTGATAGGTGCCCTTGTGCTCCATGCGGCGACCTGCGCCTGTGAACGAGGCAAGACCGAGGCTGACTGCCTCTCCCTCCACGCCCATGACATAGGCGGCAGCGGCAGCGGCAAGCGCATTATAGACATTGTGCTTTCCGTAGACATTCAGGTGCACATGGCAGTAGTGCTTTCCGTAGCAGACAACATCGAATGAGCGCATATCCTCGGAAAGCTTTTCCGGATGAATGTCGTTTTTCTGATCCAGACCGAAGGAGATATAATGCAGATCCGCAAGCGTGTCCACGGTATTCCGGTCGTCACCGTTGGCGATGACATAGCCGGTGCGCGGGACAAGACCTGCAAACTTGCGGAAGGAGCGCTCAACTGCTTCCAAATCCTTAAAATAATCCAGATGATCTGCCTCAATGTTGTTGACGATCGCCACAGTCGGGTAGAAATTCAGGAAAGAATCGCAGTATTCACAGCTTTCCATGATGATGGTATCGCCGCTTCCGACACGGTGACCTGCGTTCAGCAGGGGAAGATAGCCTCCGAGCATGACGGTCGGATCGCGCTGTGCTTCCATGAAAATATGTGTGATCATGGAGGTCGTAGTCGTTTTGCCGTGCGTACCGGAAATGCAGATGGCATTTTTGTACTCGCGCATGATAACGCCCCATGCCTGTGCGCGTTCAAAGACCGGAATGCCCAATGCGCGGGCGGCAGCGATCTCCGGGTTATCATTATGTGCAGCGGCGGTGCGAATAATACAGTCTGCGCCCTCAATGTTTTCCGCGTTATGACCGATGTGCACTTCGATTCCCTTGGAAATCAGCTCATCGGTAGACACGGAGGAGTTCATATCCGAGCCGGTCACGATCATGCCCATGCCGCGCAGGACGAGACCGAGCGGGCGCATGGAAACGCCGCCGATGCCGATCAGATGAATATGTTTTCCGGGCACCAGATAGGCGTCCAGCCGTTTACGGATTGCCATAGAAAAGCCTCCTATGCAAATTTCAACCTATATTATATGACACATTGGGAATGATTACAAGGGAAAATCGAGAAGTTCCGGCGGAAGCTCAAAGGACATTTTTCTGCCGTCGGGGTGCGGGAAGGTCAGCCGCCATGCATAGAGCTGTAACGCCCCACCGCTTTTCGCACCGTATTTGCGGTCGCCGCAGAGCGGATAGCCGCGGGAGGCAAACTGTACGCGGATCTGATGCGTGCGGCCGGTGTGCAGAAGCACATGGAGCAGAGAGGTCTCCCCGCCGTGCAGGACTTCGTAGGAAAGCCGCGCCTCCCGCACGCCGCCGCGTTTTCGTCTGACGACATAGGTCTTGTTTTTCACGCGGTCGTGGTACAAAAGGTCAGTCAGCGCACCGCGTTCTTCGGGCTGCCCCTCACAGAGGGCAAGATATTCCTTCTGCACTGTCTTTCCCATTGCTTCGGACAAAAAAGCGGCGCAGGCGGCGGTCTTTGCAAAGACCATCAGTCCGACTGCCTCCCGATCCAGACGGTGAACCGGATAGACACCATCGGGAAGAGAATCCGTGACCGAGGGCTTGCCGGAGGCATCCTTTGCCGAGAGCAGACCGCGCGGCTTCACGCAGACCAGCAGGGCTTCGTCTTCAAAAAGAATCGTAACATTGTCCGGCACCGTAGCACCTCCGTTTTTCTTCTATCATATCGAAGACCGGGCAAAAAAGCAAGACGAGGCTTGTTTTATTCCCTTAAAAATGCTATAGTATCAGTATAAAAACTGCGAAATATCAGACGCTACCGGGGAGGTGATCGGATGAAGGAACGCTATCGTGTGACGGACATGAGCTGTGCCGCCTGCTCCGCCAGAGTGCAGCGAGTGACGGAAAAATTAGAGGGAGTGAAGTCCTCCGAGGTCAACCTGCTTGCGGGGCTGATGGAGATCGAATACGATGAAACGCATCTTTCATCGGAGCAGATCATCGCCGCAGTGGTGTCGGCAGGCTACGGTGCGGAACGGCTGACGCAGAATGCACCGCGGGAAAACAAAGCACAGGATGCGGCACTCAAGAGCATGAAGCTGCGCCTGTATGTTTCCGTCCCGTTACTAATTATTCTGATGTATTTCTCCATGGGACACATGCTCGGACTGCCGCTGACGCACGAGCTGCACGGGACGGTGCTCGGCGCACTGGTGCAGTTTGCGCTGACCCTGCCCGTGGTGATTGTCAACCGCACCTATTACACAAAGGGCGTGAAGACCCTGCTGCACGGTGCGCCCAATATGGATACGCTCATTGCCGTCGGCTCGGGCGCGGCACTGGTCTACGGCATCGTCGTGACCGTACAGCTCATTCTCGGCAGACCTGCCGATGATTTATATTTTGAGTCAGCCGCCATGATCCTGACGCTTGTGACGCTCGGAAAGTTCTTTGAGACCCGCTCCAAGGGAAAGACCGGCGAGGCGATCACCGCGCTGATGGACCTTTCTCCGCAGACGGCACTGGTCGAGCGTGACGGCGTGTGGATACAGGTGCCGACCGCACAGGTGCGGCAGGGCGAGTGCGTGCAGGTACGACCCGGCATGCGGATCCCGGTGGACGGCACGGTGCTGGAGGGCGAGTCCGATGTGGACGAGAGTGCACTGACGGGGGAAAGCCTGCCCGTGCACAAGACCGCAGGGGACGGGCTTGCCGCTGCTGCGATGAATCAGACGGGCGTGCTGACCTTCCGCGCCGATAAGGTGGGCGAGGATACGACCCTTGCGCAGATGATCCGGCTGGTCGAGGAGGCAGGCAGCTCCAAGGCACCGATCTCCCGCCTGGCGGATCAGGTGGCAGGGGTGTTTGTCCCCGTTGTCATCGGGATCGCGCTTGTGACCTTTGCTGTTTGGATGCTTCTGGGCAGACCGCTTCCCTTTGCACTCTCTGCGGCGATCTCCGTCTTGGTGATCTCCTGCCCGTGTGCGCTGGGACTGGCAACGCCGGTCGCCATTATGGTCGGCACGGGGCGTGGCGCGAAGTTCGGCATTTTAATTCGTTCGGCAGAGGCACTGGAAACTCTGCACTGTGTCGATACGGTCGTCATGGACAAGACGGGAACACTGACGGAGGGAAAGCTGTTTGTCACGCAGGTGTGTGCCGAACAGCCGAAACGCCTGTTGACGGTCGTCGGAGCCATGGAGCAGTATTCGGAGCACCCGATTGCGGCAGCAGCGGTCGCAGAATGTGAGAAGCGCGGTATCATTCTACCCACGCCGGAGCACTTTGAAGCAGTGCCGGGCAAAGGCATTACCTGCCGTCTGGACGGCAGGGACTGGTTCTGCGGCAACCGCGCCTATTTGGAGGAAAACGGTGTCACGATCCCTGCACAGCCGCTTCCGGACGGAACGCTCCTGTTCTGCGGCGCAAGGGGGGAATATCTCGGAGTGCTTTCCATGGCAGATGCGGAGAAAAAAACGGCAAAGACTGCCGTGCAGACCCTGCATTCCCTGCATTTGAAGGTCAAAATGCTGACCGGTGACAACCGTGCCACAGCGCAGAAGATCGCAGACAGGCTCGGCATTGACGAAATCAGCGCGGAGGTACTGCCCGCCAACAAGGAAAAAGAAATTGCCGACCTGCAGGCAAACGGACGCAGGGTCGCTATGGTCGGCGACGGCATCAATGATGCGCCTGCACTGGTGCGTGCCGATGTCGGCATCGCCATCGGCGCGGGAACGGATATCGCCATTGTAGCGGCGGACATCGTCCTGATGCGAAGCGATCCGACGGATGTGGTGACGGCGATCGCCCTGAGCCGTGCAACCATCCGCAATATCAAAATGAATTTATTCTGGGCATTTTTCTATAACACCATCGGAATTCCCGTTGCCGCACTCGGTCTGCTCAACCCGATGATCGGAGCTGCCGCCATGAGCTTCAGCTCCGTCTGCGTGGTCAGCAACGCCCTGCGGCTGCGTTCATTCCGACCGAAACTTTTGACGATCCCGAAAGGAGAAAAAGCAATGACAATTAAAATTGAGGGCATGATGTGTTCGCACTGCCGGGCTGCCGTGGAAAAGGCACTGAAGGCGGTGGCAGGCGTGGAAACGGTCGAGGTCAGCTTAGAGGACAAATGCGCGTGCGTGACCGGAAGCGCTGACCCTGCGGCACTGAAGCAGGCTGTGATCGACGCAGGCTATCAGGTCATCGAATAAAAAATCCCCTCTGTACAGCAGAAAAGTTGTACAGAGGGATATTTTTATAAATTTTTACGGAATTTTGCTTTGACATTTCTTCTGAAAATCTGGTATAATGGGAGTATAAAAAATAGCGGAAGGAGAACGGAGCATGTATCAGGTCGGTGAAACCGTATTCTACGGCACGGAAGGCGTCTGCCGTATCGAAGAAATATGTGAAATGAGAATCAGCCGGGAGAAAGCGGAGTACTATGTCCTGCGCCCGGTCTATCGGGAAGGCTCCACTGTGTTTGTCCCGACGCAGAATGAGCTGCTGGTTTCCAGAATGCGTCCGCTGCTTACCGTGGAGCAGATCAACAGCATGATCGAGGAAGTCAATCGGGAGGATGAGGACTGGATCGAGGATGCCGCGGAGCGCAAGGCGGAATATCAGCGGATCCTGCTCAGCGCAGACCGCCGTGAGCTTTTGGGCATGGTGCGCACGCTGTATATCCGCCGTCAGAATTTGCAGACCTGCGGAAAGCGTCTGCGCACGAACGATGAGCAGATGCTCCGCGATGCGGAGAAACTCCTTGACGATGAATTTTCCGTTGTATTGGGCATCAAGCAGCGCGAGGTGCCGGAGTACATCCGCAGCAGAATAGAAGAATAAGCAGGATTTGACAAACCCTCCGTATTGCGTTATGATATAGAAAACGCTAGCGGAGGGTTATTACTATGGAAAAAATTTTTACCGAAAATGCACCGGCAGCCATCGGCCCGTATTCGCAGGCGATGAAGGTCGGCGATCTGGTCTACACATCCGGTCAGATCCCCATTGACCCGAAGACGGGGGAATTTGCCGCGCAGGATATCACCGGACAGACCGAGCAGGTCATGAAAAATCTGGATGCGGTGCTGAATGCGGCGGGCAGCTCCTTTGCCAAAGCGGTCAAGACGCTCTGCTTCCTGAAAGACATGAGCGACTTTGCCGCGTTCAATGCGGTTTACGCCAAGTATTTCACCGGCAACCCCGCCAGAAGCTGTGTCGCTGTTGCGGCATTGCCGAAGGGCGCACTGGTCGAGGTGGAAGTGATCGCGGAAATCTGATACTACCCCAAAAAACAGGCTGCACGAAAGATGCACTTCGTAAGGAAGTTGCCTCCTTTCTGCTCAAAAGCAGGGTGATTGACTGCGCCGATCTTCAATGGTACAATTTTTTCAAAAGGTCAAGGCTGAGGGAGCGGATAACATGAAAATTGATACAACTATTGTGGATGCCTATTTGGATTCGGAAGATATAAGCAGGTTTTCCTCCATGTGGCTTTATACTGGTCGAATAGAAGACGGTGTTGGAAGTATTTTTCATGCGCCGCCGGCAGCAGAAGCGAAGTGCGAGGTTGTTTCCCGTATAAAAGAGGAAATTATCACCCATGCAAGCACGTTTGTCCCTTGCAATGTTCCGATATGGGAAGCATTGACGGAGAATTGGCGCGGATTTCTGGAAGAAGCAACCATGGATCTGGTTGTGGGATTGCCAGAGCCCCATGATGCCAGCGTCAGACAAGCGCCTGACGGGAAGCATCATATAATTTTCGACCTTCTGTGTTGGGAAAAGTATTTGGACTTGATGCCGCTATCCGATATTTCTCAGAATTTTCTGACACATGAATTGTTCCATGTGATGGTAGGGAAAAAGTTTCCTGACATTGAATGCTTGGAAATGCAGGGCGGATACATAGATCAATTAGACGCGATTACATTTAACGAGGGATTTGCGCATCTCGTGTCATATAATGGACAAGAAATCAATACGGTTTCGTGGGACGGAGAAAAACTGACGGATATTTATGATGCGTCTGTTTTCAAGATGAAAGATGCACTGCGAGAGAATTCTCCTGAAAAGCAAAAACAATATGTATATGAGGCCAGCTTTGGTAACTACTACGACAAATATGCCGCTATGTGTGGTTTAATCTATCTCGGGCGGCAGTGGCAAAGCGGTGGAATCCTACGACTGAAGGAGCTGTTCGACCAAGGGTATTGCGGATTTGCTGCCAGGAGTGCAGGGCTGAGCCCGCATCGTGGAACACATAACAATCGCAGTTGATCCCACTGATTGAGAAGCCTTTTCATTGTCCACAGTCATAACGAGCATCGGATTTTGCCCCACAAAATACAGAAGACAAAACCGGCGTGACCATTGCGGTCACGCCGGTTTCCAGACTGTCAAAAAAGTCCGTAACCGTCAAAATCAGAGTGAGCGGCTATCGGTGTCATTGCGAGGTTTGCGGAGCAAACCGTGGCAATCTGTCCCTTGCAGATTTTGAGCGTTTCCGATATACGGTAAAAATCTGAAATCTGTTACGGACGGATTCCCACGCTCGCTTCGCTCGCTCGGAATGACAGAGGGGACGCTTATTTCGCAAGGATTTTGACTTACTGCGCAACTTCGTCAGCGCAAACTGCATATTCTTCGCTTCGCCGCAAGCGGCAAAGCTCAATCATTCCGTTGCGCTTCCTCTCCGATGGGCAATCGCTTTGCTGG
>PITX01000128.1 GCA_017577345.1 Clostridiales bacterium | reverse complement strand
GTCGTTCGCAACGGTCAGATGCAGGTCAATGAATCGCTTTTGACCGGTGAGGCGGATGCCATCATTAAAAAACCCGGCGATACGCTGAAATCCGGCAGCTTTGTCATTTCCGGACGCTGCATGGCACAGCTCACACATGTCGGCTCGGACAGCTATGCCGCAAAATTAGCGGCAGAGGCTCGCAGGGATGTCCGTTCCACAAGCTCGGAAATGATGAACTCTCTAACGAAGCTCATTACCGTCGTCGGTATTGCGCTGATCCCGATGGGTATTATCCTGTTCATCCGTCAGATGCAGGCACAGCCGTTCCGTCCCTCCGTGGAAGCGACGGTCGCCGCACTGATCGGCATGATCCCGGAGGGCTTATATCTTCTGACCAGCGTCGCGATCGCCGTAAGCTGTCTGAAGCTGACGAAAAAGCGCGTTCTGGTGCAGGATATGAACTGCATTGAGACGCTTGCCCATGTAGATATTCTCTGTGTGGATAAAACCGGCACGATCACAGAACCGCGCATGGAGGTTTCCGATATTTTTCCGCTGGAGGCCAGCGGCTACAGCTATGAGGACATCGAAAAGATCCTTGCCGCCTTCTATTACGGAGAAGAGCCGGATAATGAGACAGCCAAAGCTATGTTCGCGCAGTTCGGTCTCCAATCAGACTGGAAAGCGGAAAACCGTATTCCCTTCTCCTCCTCTACCAAGTGGTCTGCCGCCGATTTCGGCGCAAACGGTCAGTATATCATCGGCGCACCCGAATTTGTCATGGGTGACCGCTATGATTCCATTCGCGGCAACGCAGAGCCATGGTCTGCAAGAGGATGCCGTGTGCTGCTCCTTGCCGCATACGATAAGGAAATCGGTGCACAGCTGGAAAGCGCCCATGTCAGCCCGATCGCGCTGATATTCCTCAATAACCTCATCCGAGAGGATGCGCCTGCCACCTTCAAATACTTTGCCGAGCAAGGCGTTTCCATCCGTGTCATTTCAGGCGATAACCCGATCACCGTTTCCGAGGTTGCTTCCCGAGCCGGTATTTTGAACGCCGAGTGCTACATTGATGCCTCCGTTCTGGTCACTGACCGAGATTATGCGGAGGCGGTCAAGCGCTATACCGTATTCGGCCGCGTCACACCGGATCAGAAGCGAAAGCTTGTCCGCGCTTTCCAGGCGCAGGGGCATACCGTTGCCATGACCGGCGACGGCGTAAACGATGTTCTTGCTCTCAAAGATGCTGACTGCGGAATTGCCATGGCATCCGGCAGTCAGGCGGCATCGCAGGTCTCACAGATTGTCCTGCTGAATTCCCAGTTCAGCGCGATGCCCGGTATTGTCGCAGAGGGTCGCCGCGTGATCAATAATATTCAGCGTGCCGCTTCCCTGTTCCTTGTGAAGAATATTTTCTCCTTTGCGCTCACCTTCCTGCTGCTGTTTATCAACATGCCCTTCCCCATGCAGGCAATCCAGCTTTCTCTGATCAGCACGCTGACCATCGGTCTGCCTGCTTTCTTCCTCGCCTTGGAGCCGAATTACGCCCGTGTTGAGGGAAAATTCATGCGCAATGTCATACGGCGTGCTATGCCGGGCGGTCTGACAAATCTGATTTTGGTACTGCTTGCAGGCTTCTTTACAACGATCTTCAAGCTCCCGGAGCAAGGTCTTAACACGATTGCGGTTTGGGTCGTCGCAACGGTCGGTTTTGTTACGCTGTACCATGTATCCAAGCCCTTTACAAAGCTTCGCATTGCCGTTTTTATTACCGCGCTCGCGGCAATGCTCATTGCGCTGTTCTTCCTGACCGGCTTCTTTGAGCTTCCCGCGCTTGATTTCAATTCCGGTCTGGTGCTCGCACTGCTGATGATCGGATGCCCTACCCTGTTCCGATTCTTCCTGCTGATTTTTGACAATCAGATGCGCAGGCACGACCGAAAAAAGGCTCGCAGAAATGAATAATTGCAATTTTATTGACAACAATTTCAGAATATACTAATATCAGTTCAGAACAAACAAGGAGGCAAACTTATGGGTTTCAAGGGTGATATGTACATTTGGAAAGACCGCAAGCGTTTTATGGGGATGCCGCTGAGCTTCACCCGGTACGCGCTGAGTGATGACCGGCTTTTCCTTTCCGTTGGATTTTTCAGCGTAAATGATGAAGAAATACTTCTCTACCGTATCCGCGATATCAGCTCGAAGCGCAATCTGTGGCAGCGCATTTTCGGTGTCGGCACCGTAACGGTCGCCTCCTCCGATAAAACGACACCGCAGGTCGTTTTGAAGAATATCAAGTTCCCGCTTGACTTCAAGGAGCTCCTGCACAAGAATGTGGAAGAATGCAAGATGCGCCGCAGGATGCGTTACGGCGAAATCATGAGCGGTATGGATCATGAGCCGGACGATACGGATGACGATCTCGACGATCTTGATGATCTTTTGAATGAGTAATTTCAAATGCGGCAGCCAACCGGCTGCCGCATTTCTACATGCGCTCGTGCTGCGTTCCGAAATAGAACGAAATAATCATCGTAAATATTGTCAAAAACTGCTCTGAGGCGATCGTACCGCGCATGGCAAGCACGCAAAACACAGAGGCGAGAAGAATTGTGACAATGGATTTAACGCACAGAAGCCGTTCCAGACGCTCTTTCATAATAGCACCCCGCGTTATTCTATGCGAAAATATGACAAAAAGGACGCCGTTGGGGTACTCTCCGTAAGGAAGGTGCCCAAGGGGTGGCTCTTGTATCAAAATTAAATAATTGATTTTGTTAAGCGGTATAGCTATTGGCTATGCCGTCTTCTGTTACACACCTTTTCAAAGTGTGTAACCCACTATGACACTTTCACGGATGCTCCGTGCAAAGGCGTCAGTGGGTTTTTCATAAATTATAGTCTATGTTATACATATGATTTAATTATGTTTGTTTAGCAATTCAATTTTTATCAAGCATAAAACAAAAATGCTATGAGAAACTTGCTCACAGCATTTTTTGCTTTATTTGATGATTTGTACCCAACGCTCATCAAACTCAACAACCTTAAGCACATCGGTTTTTGAGATGGTTGGAGGTTGTTTAATTTGGAACTTGATGGCACTCTCTGGTACTTCGGTATGAATGGTAAATTGCGAACCGTGAGGTTGCCAAGTAAAACACACTCTTTCGTTACGGTCTAAACCTATCAAGTTACCATTGGAATTGACTTCCCAATGATAATCTGTTGTTCTAAATCGTTGTGTATCTTCTTCAAATAAGCGATAAGATAAACAATCATAACTACGAACCAAAACGGCGGTTCTCACACTACTGTAATGGTCTGTAGCGATATTGATTCGCTCGTTCCAGATATTCAAAACTGCTTCACCAGTTTTTTGCACATCTTTATGTGGGTCGGTGATGCCGTATGAATAGTCTGGGGAGCATCTACCACTAATTAAACGAACATTTGAAATTGAAAATGGGTCTTTTACCTTAACAGTTTTTGCAGACCAACAGTTTTTATCTAAAACAACATCGGCGATTCCAACGGGCGAATCAAGATGGATGCCACCAATAGAATCTGCGAAAGCATCGCCCCAATCGTTTCCAGAAACATCCTTTCTACCAATATAGAGCAAATAAACGAGATAGCCGCCTATTTTGGTTACTATTTCGGGAGGGATGACATTCAAAGGATATAATGATTTAGTTGTTAGATGCTTTTAATCTCTTAATCTGGGTCTATGTTCCATTATTGTCCCTCCTTTTCGTTGTATGATTTAAGTGCTTTTATCATTTCTTTTGCTATTGCTTTAATAACTGGAACTGCAACGGAATTTCCACATTGCTTTTTCACCTTGCCATAAGGCAACACGATTTTATAGGTATCTGGAAATCCTTGGATGCGGAGCATTTCTCTTTCGGTAGGTCGGCGCTCATCGTTAATCAGAATATAGTTAGCAGATGCACCAGCTCGCTGTGCTGATGAGTATGGATGCGGAGTGATAGAACCTGCCATATTCTCGTGAGATATGTACGGTTTAGGATAATTCTTATCTTTTAACCGTTCCAATCTCGATAGGCGAATTTCATCACGTACATAATACTTGCGGTCAACATTCGTTTCCAAAATATCAACAAGTTTTTTTCTTTCCTCTGCTGGTATAGGGTCGGGGAACTTAAATTTTACATCATCCAAAAAACCTACAATGAAAATTCGCTCTCGTTTTTGAGGAACACCATAATCAAGGGCATTTAACACTTTGGCATACACATTGTAACCAAGTGCTTCCAGATGCTTTTTGATGGTTTTGAAAGTATTGCCGTTATCGTGGGCGGTGAGATTGCGGACATTTTCAAGCATAAATGCCGGCGGTCTTTTCACGCTTAAAATTCGCTCAATATCAAAAAACAATGTTCCACAGGTTTCGTTTGCGAATCCCTCTTTTTTGCCTATGATGGAAAATGCTTGACAGGGAAAACCACCAAGCAGAATATCAGAATCTGGAATATCT
>PITX01000127.1 GCA_017577345.1 Clostridiales bacterium | reverse complement strand
ACGCTGCTGCATACCGACCGTAATATCCTCGATGATCGCGTCGGGGTCTACATGCAGACCGTACTTTTCGGAAAGTGCAAGGACCTTTTCACGGGCCTCTGCCTTCTGCAGGAATCCCATCTTGGTGGGCTCAATGCCGAGAATGATATTGTCGAGAACAGTGAAGCACTCGACAAGCTTGAAGTGCTGATGCACCATGCCGATATGCAGTGCAGTTGCATCATTCGGATTACGGATGGTAACTTCAACGCCGTCCTTCTTAATGATGCCTTCCTCGGGCTGATACAGGCCGAAAAGAACGCTCATCAGAGTGGATTTACCGGCAACGTTCTCGCCCAGAAGTGCGTGAATTTCGCCGGGTTTCAGCTGCAGCGTGATGTTATCATTTGCGATGATGCCGGGAAATCTTTTTGTGATATTCAGCATCTCAATCGCATAATGTTCGTTGCTCAAGCTAATAGCCTCCCTCTTTACAGAATTACATTCTGATTATACACTATAAAAGACAGAATTTCAAAGCTAAAATCGAAAAAATTATTCCCATTTTGACGATTTTGTTTACTATCTACAAAAGAGGTTGCATTTTTTGTGCACAACGACAGGATTCACGGTTTTTCAGCAAAAAGGCAGGAAAAAACGGAGGGATTCTCCTTCCCTTTTTCCTGCCTTCTTTTGTAGGCGTCAAATATCACAAAGAGGACGGGCCGAAGCCCGTCCTCCGATGTGTAATTTAGGATTAAATTACTTGATGTTGCCCAGGTAGTTGACAGTGATAGCAACTTCCGGCTCAGCGTCGATCACGTTGGAGACAACGATGTCGCCTGCGAACATAGCAGCAACAAGAGCTTCGTAGTCAGCACGTGCGAACTTGCCGTCCTCGAACTGAGTGGACGGAGCGATCTGGACGTAGTTCTCTTCGGGAATCTCGGAAACAAGACCCAGGTTGGCAATAGTGCCAGCGTAGTTGTTCCATGCCTCGTTCTCGATGAGATCGGTGAGCAGGGTGTTAACAGTTGCGCCAAGGCCCTTCATAGCAGAAGTGACAGTGATGCCTTCCTTGTACATGCCGTCGATGGTGCCAGCCTGATCAACGTCAACACCGATGATCTTTGCGCCTTCAACCTTGTTAGCTGCTTCAGCAGCAGAGGTGAAGATACCGCCGCCGCAAGCGAAGCAGATCTCGATGCCCTTCTCCTGATACATGGTGTCCATGTAAGCAGTGATGTCGGGATCGCCGAAGAACTGGTTGCCGTAGACATACTCTACAACAACTTCGCTCTCGATGCCGAGTTCAACAGCTGCGTCGTTGCAGCCCTGAACGAAGCCGTAGCCATAGCGGACAACAGCAGGAACTGCCATGCCGCCGAGGTAGCCGAGGTGCTTGTAGCCGAGCTTAACAGCAGCAACGCCTGCCATGTAGCCAGCCAGCTCTTCCTGGTAAACAGCGGAGAAGACATTCATCGGGACTTCCCAGCCGAAGTCATCTGCATGGCCGGCTGCATCCTGAAGGTCAAATTCGCTGACGTCCAGAGCAATGTAGTAAACATCGGGATAGAGTTCGCAAGTTTCGACAATAGCGCCTGCAAATGCGAAGCCCGGCAGCAGAAGGACATTGTAGCCTTCAGCAACAGCCTGGTCGATCATAGCAACACGCTCTGCGGTGGAGTCGCCGGTCGGCTTGTAGTAGGTGAAGTCGACGCCGCGCTCTTCGCACCATGCCTTACCAGCCTCATAAGTGGTCTGGTTGAAGGACTGGTCGGTGATATCGCCGTAGTCGGTGACCATTGCGACATGCCATGCGCTGTAGTCAGCAGCGGGAGGAGCTTCGGTGGGAGCTTCGGTGGGAGCATCGGTAGCTTCGGTCGGAGCGTCAGTCACGACAGGAGCATCAGTGGGGTCTGCTTCGCCTTCGGTGCAGCCTGCAAACAGGCAAGCAACCATGCAGAGGGCGAGCAGAAGTGCAACAAGTTTCTTCATTTTCTTACCTCCAAAAATATTTGTTTGCGGTTTTACCGCTTGGTATATTCTTGCACAAATCGGCGCAAAAATCAAGATGTTGTTAAATTTTTGTTAAAAATGCCCAAAATCAGTGGTCCAAATCCTCTTTAGAGAAGCTTAATGGCAGCAATTCTGCCAGTGTTTTTGTAACGACAACGCCATCGCCCTTGCTCAGGTAAATTTTGAAGTCATTTTTGCAGAATTCGCGCATCACCTGACGGCAGACGCCGCACGGTGCGCAAAGCTCCGAAATCGGTTCTCCGCCCTTGCCGCCGACGACGGCAATTGCCTCAAAATCGCGCTCGCCCTGATAGACGGCGGTGAAAAATGCGGTGCGTTCGGCGCAGTTGGTCGGACCGAAGGCGGAGTTTTCAATATTGCAGCCCTGATAGACCTTGCCGTCCTTTGTCAGCAGTGCGGCACCGACGGCAAAGCCGGAATAGGGAATGTAAGCATGTTCACGCGCCTCGATAGCCAGATTGATCAATTCCAGTGGGGACATTCCATTCTCTCCTTTATTGTCTTTATGGGGCAGGGTGTGTCCGCCTGCCCCTTTATCTTAAATAATCTCCTTGGCAAAGCTCTTACCCGGCGTCTTGTACTCAACGCCCAACAGCTCCGTGACCGTCGCGGCGATATCGGCAAAGCCGACTCTGGTGCCGAGGTTGACCGGCTTGACTTTCTTGCCTGCGATCAGCAACGGCACATACTCGCGGGTATGGTCGGTCGTGGCGGTATAGGCGGGATCACAGCCGTGATCGGCGGTGATCATGACGATGTCGTCCTCGCCCATCTTCTCCATGAAGTCCTTGAACCAGCCGTCAAACTCCGTCAGTGCTGCGGCATAGCCGTCAATGTTGCGGCGATGACCGTAGAGCATATCGAAATCGACAAGGTTGATGAAGCACAGTCCGTGGAAATCGCGGTCTGCATAGCCCATCGTCTTGTTCAGACCATCGGTGTTGCCCTTGGTGTAGACATGCTCCGTCGTGCCGCGGCCGGCAAAAATGTCGAAAATTTTGCCGACTGCCAGCATATCCAGGCCTGCGCCCTTGATCGCATCCAGCATGGTTTCTGCGGGCGGCTCCAAAGAGAAGTCGTGGCGGTTGGAGGTGCGGGTGAAGCCGTCCTTCGGATTGCCGATAAACGGACGGGCAATGACGCGGCCGACACCGTGCTTGCCGACCAGAAGCTTTCGTGCGATGCGGCAGTATTCATAAAGCTGTTCCGGCGGTACGAGATCCTCATGTGCCGCGATCTGGAAGACGGAGTCAGCAGAGGTGTAGACGATCAGATCGCCGGTCTTCATATGCTCCTCGCCGTACTTGTTGATAACTTCGGTACCCGACCACGGTGCATTTGCAAGAACGCCGCGTCCGGTCGCCTCGCGGAAGGGCTTCAGCAGCTCTTCGGGGAAGCCGTTGGGATATGTAGGCAGCGGATCGGGAGAGACCAGACCGGCAATCTCCCAATGGCCGATCGTCGTATCCTTGCCCATGGATGCTTCCTGCAGACGGCAGACAGCACCCTTCGGTGCATCCGTACTCGGCAGGAAATCGACAGTATCAATGTTGCCGAGACCGTAGGAAAGCAAATTCGGAATGTGCAGCTTGTCGGAGGTGGAGCAGCTCTTGAGTGTATTGACACCGTAGTCGCCGAACTTCGCCGCATCCGGCATCTCGCCGCAGCCGCAGGAATCGAGTACAAATAAAAATACGCGTTTCATAAATATGTTATTCTCCTTTTCAGAAAAATCGGTTACTTTTCCAGCTTGACCGCCGTCTCCAGCGCGACCTGCATCATCTCGCGGAAGGAGGTCTGGCGTTCTTCGGCCGTCAGTCCTTCGCCGGTCGAGATGATGTCGGAGATCGTGCAGATGCAGAGGGCATTCTTCTGCGCTCTGGCAGCCGTCAGATACAGACCGGCAGCCTCCATCTCACATGCCATGACACCCATCTTTTTCCATGCGGGTACCATCTTCAGGATCTCGGGGAGGTTATCCTCGTCATTGTAGAAGATGTCGCTTGTAAAAACATTGCCGACATGATAGGTCGCGCCGATCTGTTCGCAGGAATCGACCGCATTACGGAGCATTTCGTAGGAAGCGATCGGTGCGAACTTGCCGGTCAGGTGATAGTGATGCTCAAAATTGGAATCGGTGCAGGCACCCTGCGCGATCACGATGTCGCGCAGCTTGATATCCTCGCGCATGGAGCCGGCAGAGCCGATACGCATGATATTGTTCACGCCGAAGGCGTTGAACAGCTCATGGGAATAGATGCTGATGGACGGGATACCCATGCCGGATGCCATAACGGATACCTTCACGCCCTTGTAATAGCCCGTGTAACCCTGTACGCCACGGACATTGTTGACAAGTCTCGCGTTTTCAAGGAAATTTTCCGCGATATACTTTGAGCGGAGCGGGTCACCGGGCATCAGAACGGTCTGACCGAAATCCTCCGGTGATGCCTTGATATGCGGTGTCGGATAATTCATATTGTATACTCCCTTCAATG
>PITX01000126.1 GCA_017577345.1 Clostridiales bacterium | reverse complement strand
ACCCCGACCTCTACGAATTCATGACCGCAGATAAGTACCTGAATTTCATCTGCGATATCTACGGTGTCGGCGCGAAGGAGCGCCAGGAGCGGATCAGGAAGTACGCGCAGATGCTCGAGCTGGAAAATGACCTTTTGCAGCCGATCTCCTCCTTCAGCCACGGCATGAAGCAGAAGCTGGCGCTGATCGCTGCGCTGGCACACGCGCCGAAGCTTCTTCTGATGGATGAGCCGTTTGTCGGACTGGACCCCAAGGCAACGCACATGGTCAAGCAGGTCATGCACGAGCACTGCAATGCAGGCGGTGCGATCTTCTTCTCCACGCATGTTCTGGAGGTCGCGGAAAAGCTGTGTAACCGTGTTGCAATCATCAAGGACGGCAAGCTGATCCGCTCCGGCACGATGGAGGAGGTACGCGGTGACGCTTCTTTGGAGGAAGTGTTCATGGAATTGGAGGACGACCATGCTGGGGAAACTGATTAAGCTGCGTCTGCAGGGCATCCTCAGCCGCACGGTCAGCCGCAGAAGACCCGGCAGCAAGGGCATGCTGATCCTGTTTGCCGCGCTGATGATCTACTGCATCGGCGTGTTCGGCTTCCTGTTCTACGGTCTTTTCAGTCTGATGGCGGATACGCTTGCCGCCGCGCCGGACTATCAGTGGTTCTATTTTGCCCTCGTCGGACTGCTTTCGTTCGGACTTTCGTTCTTCTTCACGGCGTTTACAGCGAAGAGTGAGCTTTTTGAGGCAAAGGACAACGAGCTGCTGCTTTCCATGCCGATCAAGCCGCGCACGATTCTGCTCAGCCGCATGGCGGTGCTGCTCGGTACGGAATATCTGGTGTCTCTGATTGTTATGATACCGGCAGGCATCGCGTGGTTTACCGTTGCGGGCATGAATGTAAAGCAGCTTGTGCTTTACTGTATCGGCAGCATCTTCCTGCCGCTGTTCAGCGCCTCGATCGCCTGTCTGATCGGCTGGCTGTTGGCGCTGCTGACTGCCCGCGCAAGAAACAAGACCCTTGTTACGATGGTTTTCTCTCTTGCCTTTCTGGCAATCTATTTCATCGTCTATTTCAATGCACAGCAGTACATTATAAAGCTGATGGAGCACTATCAGACCGTCGCAGACGGCATGATGGGATGGGGCTTCCTGTTCTATTGGTACGGCAAGGGCATTGCCTCTGCCGATCTGCTTTTCTACCTTCTTGTCGTCCTGCTGGCACTGGCGGCATTTGCCGCTGCCGCACTTCTTCTTGGACGGGGCTTCCTCAAGGTAAGCTCCGCAGGAAGCAGAGCCAAGAAGAGAACGGGTAAGCTGGAACTGCAGAGCAGCAAGCTGTCCTCTGCGCTTCTGCATAAGGAGTTCAAGCGCTTTACATCCAGCGCAGTCTATATGCTCAACTGCGGGCTGGGACTGGTGCTTTGCCTGATCGCCGCCGTGGCACTGCTTGTGAAGGCAGACACAGTGCGCGGACTGCTGCCGATGGCGGAGGCACTGGGCGTGCCTCTGAGCAGCATGGACTATGTGCTGATCGTCTCTGTCTTGCTTGCGTTCTTCTGCAGCATGAATATCATCACGGCACCGTCCATTTCTTTAGAGGGGAAGAACCTGTGGATCCTGCGCACGGCACCGGTTCCGGCGAAGATGATCCTTGCCGCCAAGCTGAAGCTGCATATGATTTTGTGCGTGCCGCCGACACTGCTTCTGTCGGTTGCGGCAGGCGTCGTCCTGCGCCCCGATGTACCGGGCTGGGTTGTTCTGCTCCTGCTGCCGCAGATGTATGTGCTGCTGACCGGCACCTTCGGACTGATGATGAATCTGTGCTTCCCGAAGCTCGACTGGACGAATGAGGCAGTGCCCGTCAAGCAGAGCGCATCCGTTGTACTGACGATGCTTCTGATGATGGTCTATGCGATCGCTGCCGCCATCGGCTTGTTCCTGCTGGTCTTTGCCAACCCCGTCCTCACTGCAACAACATATCTGCTGATCGCGGTCGGGATAGCCTTTGTGTGGCTGCTGATATCCATCCTGTGGCTGTGCAAAAACGGTGCACGCCGCTTCGAACGCCTGTAAAATAGATGAACGGGCTGTTGCCAATCGGCAACAGCCCGTTTTTCCTGATCAGATTTCCATGATGATCGGCAGAATCATCGGATTGCGCTTTGCGTTCTTGAACAGGTACTGGCTCAAATCGTTCTTGATGGTGGACTTGATGGTAGCCCAGTCGGAGATATTGCGCGTCTGACAGACCTCCAAAGAACGGGTGGCGATCATGCGCAGTGCTTCCATCAGATCCTCATTTTCCTTGGCGTAGACAAAGCCGCGGGTGATGATGTCGGGGCCGGAGAGCACGGAGCCGTCCTCACTGGAGAGGTTGACGCAGACAACGATCATGCCGTCCTGCGCCAGATGCTTTCTGTCGCGCAGGACAACACTGCCGACATCGCCGACGCCGGTGCCGTCTACAAGGATCTTGCCTGCGGGAACGGTCTGCCCGAGCTTGCAGGTCTTGGAAGTACATTCGATCACCTTGCCGAGGTCGGAAATGATGATGTTTTTCGCGCTCATACCCATCTGCTTTGCCAGTGCGGCGTGCTTCTGCAGGTGACGCTGTTCGCCGTGGACGGGGATGAAGTATCTCGGCTTGGTCAGCGCGTGGATGATCTTCAGCTCCTCGCAGCAGGCGTGACCGGAGACATGCAGACCCTCCAGCTTGTCGTAGATGACCTCTGCGCCCTTGCGGTAGAGCTCATTGATGATGCGCGAGACGGCCTTTTCATTGCCGGGGATCGCGGAGGCGGAGATGATGACCTTGTCACCGGGCTGGATTTCGACCTGACGGTGACCGGAAAACGCCATGCGGTACAGGGCGGACATATTTTCCCCCTGTGAGCCGGTCGAAACGATGACGATTTTATCCTTAGGCAGAGATTTGATCTGGTTGATGTCGATCAGCGTTCCTTCGGGGATATTCAGATAGCCCAGCTCGGTCGCGACCTTGAGAATATTCTCCATGCTCCGACCCGTGACGGCGACCTTTCTGCCGTGACGGTGCGCGATGGCGAGCACCGCCTGAATGCGGTGCATGTTGGAGGCGAAGGTCGTGACGATGATGCGGTTTTTGCAGCCCTTGAAGTGGCGGTCAAGACCCTCGGCGACGATAGATTCCGAGGGCGTGTAGCCCTGCCGCTCGACATTGGTCGAATCCATCAGAAGTGCGTAGACACCTTCCTTGCCCAGTACGCCGAAGCGCCCGAGATCGGTCATGCCGTCCTCTGCGGTCGGATCGATCTTGAAGTCACCGGTCATAATGACCGTACCGACCGGTGTGCGGATGGCAAAGGCGGCTGCGTCCGCGATGGAGTGGTTGACATGGATGAATTCAACGGTAAAGCAGCCTGCCCGTACAACATCACCGGGCTTGTGGGTGATGAGCTGTGTTTTCGCCGCAAGCTCATGCTCCTCCAGTTTGAGCTGAATGAGCCCGTTGGTCAGCGGCGTGGCGTGGACAGGTGCGTTCACTGCCTGCAAGACATAGGGAAGTGCGCCGATATGGTCCTCGTGGCCGTGGGTGATGAAGAAGCCGCGGAGCTTCTTCTGATTTTTTACGAGATAGGTAACATCGGGAATGACGAGATCGACGCCGTACATATCGTCCTCGGGGAAGCCGAGACCGCAGTCAACGACGATCATGTCCTTTCCGTATTCCAGGACGGTCATGTTCTTGCCGATCTCATTCAGACCGCCCAGGGAAATAATTTTCAGTTTATCTGCCAAAATATGACAACTCCTTTGTTGATAGCAATAAATATGTATTGGGTCAGACTGACCCGTATCGTCAAAAAAATACTGTTGCACCGGCCGCATCACCGATGCCGGTCATAGTCCCGCCGTGGGAAGTATACCACAAAAAAACGGTAAAGTATACTATTTTTTGGAGAAGGGCAGACTTCCAATGGAAAAAATAGAGAAAAACGGTAGAAAATCACACGCACATGTGATATAATAACCTGAACTATAATGTTTTGAAAGGGGAGCAGCCCTTTGAACAAGAACAAAATGCGAAGATTGCTGCAGCCGAGCATGGTTGCCTACTTCGTAGTGATGGCATTGTTCTGTGTAGCCGCACTGATTTTGAAGCAGTTTTACCTTGCCGCAGGCGAGGCGGTTGTCCTCCTGCTCCTGCTGGCGGGCTACCGGTGGGCGAATGCACGCCGCCGCCGTGCACTGAACGAGTATGTGCAGACGACCAACGAAATGATGCGCAAATCGGCGGACAGCGAGGTGCCGTTCCCCGTGGCGCTGATTCAGCTCAATGAGGACGAGCTTGTTTGGTATAACAAGTCCTTCGCGAAGCTGACAGATGTCAGAGACACCCTGTCTGCGCAGAATATCGCGGACATTCTGCCAGGCTTTTCCACACAATGGCTGACCTCCGGCAAGACCACCTGTCCGGACGAGCTGCGCTACCGCGGACGCCGTTTCCGTGTGACGGGCTCCATTCTGCCTTCCAAGGACGCAAAG
>PITX01000125.1 GCA_017577345.1 Clostridiales bacterium | reverse complement strand
CTCGGCGTTGTCAACGGCATGACCGAGAAGACCTTTGAACCGGACGGTCTCTGCACTCGTGCACAGGCTGCGAAAATTCTCAGCTTTACCAATGCGAAGCCTGTATAATTCCGCAGAATAATGATTCAATAATAAATCTTGGGGTCAGGCGATGAGCCTGACCCCGCTTTTTATAAAAATTGTGCTTTACAGATCGTACTGCTTCGGTTATACTGTACAAGGAAAATTTTGTTACGGAGCAAAGACGATGATTGAATTTGAAGAATACAAGGTCAAACTGAATGACTTGAAGCCGAAGCTGGAAGAGCTGGAGGCGGCATTTTTGCCGCAGTCTCTTTTAGACGAGCTGGAGCGCCTGCACGCAATGGCGGAGGCTCCCGGCTTCTGGGACGACCCTGCCCGTTCACAGAAGGCAGTCATGCGCACCAAGACCCTGGAGGCAAAGCGTGACAAGTTCTATGCGATGAAGTCATCCTGGGACGATCTCATGACGATCTGCGAAATGGCGCTGGAGGAAAATGACGACTCCATGCTTTCGGAGCTGACAGATGGCTTTGAGAAGCTGGAAAGCGCAATGGAGGAAGCGCGTCTGGAGACCCTGCTTACCGGTGAATACGACGGCAACAACGCGCTTTTGTCCTTCCATGCCGGCGCGGGCGGTACAGAGGCACAGGACTGGTGCTATATGCTCTACCGTATGTATACGCGCTGGGCAGAGGCACACGGCTACACCTATAAAATTCTGGATTACCTGGACGGTGATGAAGCCGGTCTGAAGTCTGCGGATATCATGATCGAGGGCGCGAATGCCTACGGCTTCCTCAAGGGGGAAAACGGCGTGCACCGTCTGGTCCGAATTTCTCCCTTTGACGCCGCCGGCAGACGGCATACCTCTTTCTCCGCGGTCGAGGTCATTCCGGAGATCACGGACGATGTTGAGGTGGAGATCCGACCCGAGGATATCGAAATGCAGGTCTACCGTTCCTCCGGCGCAGGAGGTCAGCATATCAACAAGACTTCCTCCGCCGTCCGACTGATCCACAAGCCGACGGGCATCGTCGTTTCCTGTCAGACGCAGCGCGACCAGTTCCAAAACCGTGAGACCTGTATGCGTATGCTTCGCTCCAAGCTGATCGAAATCAAGGAACGCGAGCATCTGGAGAAGATTTCCGACATCAAGGGCGTGCAGCAGAAGATCGAATGGGGCAGTCAGATCCGCTCCTATGTCTTCATGCCCTATACGCTGGCGAAGGACACGCGTACCGGCTTTGAAAACACGAATATCAACGCCGTGATGGACGGCGACCTGGACGGTTTTATCAATGCCTACCTGACCTGCAAGGCGACCGGCAACTGGGTGACAAAATAATTCGAAAATTGAAAAAAGTGCTTGAAATAATCCCCAAGCTGTGGTAAAATTATCAGTACTGTGTGAAAATTCGTTCGAAAGAACTTGATTCCGGCGAGCCGCCAGCCGTAAGCGCGGCGTAATTTGGAGGTTACAATGTCTACTATGAAAATCATTCTTCTGATTATGCAGCTGATTTCCTGCGTTGCTCTGACTGCCATCATCATGATGCAGGACAGCAAGGAAGGCGGCATGGGTGCTCTGACCGGCAATTCCGAGAGCTATATGGGTAAGGGTAAATCCGCAACTTTGGATGCAAAGCTCGCAAGCATCACCAAATGGATCGCAGCAGCATTCGTCCTGCTGACGCTCATTGTTTCCCTGCTCTACACTGCAGCATAAGTTCAAACAGATGTGAAACTGCTTTGCTTGATGCAAAGCAGTTTTTTTATCTCCGTGCCCGGATAATAGTGCGTCAGAATTTCCGCGAAATCACTGCCGCTGTCTGCCATTGCCTTTGCGCCGTACTGGCTGAAGCCAACGCGATGACCGAAGCCGCGGGTCGTGACGGTGATTTCGCTGTCCGTCACGGCAAAGTCCATGTCCGTTGACCGCAGACCGAGGGCAGAACGCAGTGTTGTGCCTTTGAAGGCGACTCCGCCGATAAAAACCGTGTCGATCCCGCCGCCGACGGTCATGCTGATTTCGCCGATCCAGTTGACAGGGGAGCCGGACAGATTGGCGTCCGGGCAGATTTTAGAAATTTGATCGGCAAATTCCTCCGCACTGAAAATGACCGTGTCGGTAAAACGAGGCGCATCCTCCTCACCGGGGCTGTCCACCGATTGCAGATAGGGAATATCACTTCCCCAGACTGCGAGCGCCGCTTCCGTTTTCCCGCCGGAACAGGAAAAAAAGGTTGCATCGATCAGCGCACCTTCATAGGTGACGACCAGCCCGTCCGTGTCGCAGACAGCCTGCGTGATCCGCGCAATTTCTTCCGCAGTTCCGTCTTCCCTCCAGCCCTGACAGCAGGCAAAGTCCGTGCAGACATCTGCGCCGATGTGTTTACCGGTCTCTGCCTTCCGAAGCGCAAAGGTACGCGAGGCGATCGCCTGCGCTTTTAACGCCTCCGCCGGAAAATCTGCAGGCATTTCCGCCAGCAGTGTGCCGACCAGATAATCCTCTAACGACATTTTCCGCACACCGCCGTCTGTCAGCACGCACAGTGTCGTCCGGGTGTCAAATGGTGCGGAAACGGACTGCTTTGCCTGCTCCGGCACAGGGGCAGGCTGCACTCTGTCCGTTTCTCCTTCTGCAAAAATGAGAAACGGTGCACAGCACAGTAAAATCAACGCGAGTGGAATAAGAATCAAACGTTTCATAGAAATCTCCTTTGTTTTTACATAAAAATCTTGACGGTGCGGTTTCTCTTTGGTATAATAAAGCAAATTTTTCCGGAGGTGATCTCATGTCAGAGTTGGCAGAACCGTCCGCATCTTTTCCGGAGTACCTTCACACTCTATGCGCGGATTATAAAATTCATAACAGCTTGACAGAAGAAGCGCGGAATAACAGCAGCATCAAGCGCGGACTGCGAAACGACGACGGCACCGGCGTTATGGTCGGCTGCACAAAGGTCGGCAATGTTCTCGGCTACCGCGTGGTCGACGGTGAACGCGAGCCGATGGAAGGCAAGCTGATGTACCGCGGTTATGATCTGACGGATCTTGTGGACGCTTATATCAAAGAAAACCGCTTTGGATTTACGGAGATCGCGTATTTGCTTCTGTTCGGCAATCTTCCGAATAAAGACCAATACGATATGTTCCGCTCCATGCTCAACGACAGCACTGCGCTGCCGGAGAACTTCACTGAGGATATGATCCTGAAAAATCCGAGCCGTGACATCATGAACAAGCTGGGCAGATCGGTTCTGGCACTGTACTCCTGCGATCCGAACCCGGATGATCTGAGCGTGGAGAATATGATGCGGCAGTCGATCGAGCTGGTAGCACGCTTTCCGACGATCGTAGCGTATGCCTATGTTGTCAAGCGCCATTATTTTGAAAATGACAGCCTATACCTGCATAGACCCATGCCGGAGCTTTCCGCGGCGGAAAATTTCCTGCACATGATCCGTCCGGACAAGAAATATACCGAGGAAGAGGCTCGTGTGCTGGATTTGTGCCTGGTCTGCCACGCAGAGCATGGCGGCGGCAATAATTCGACCTTCTCCTGCCGCAGTGTGGCTTCTACGGGAACGGACACCTACTCGGCGATCGCGGCGGCGGTCGGTGCGCTGAAAGGACCGAAGCACGGCGGTGCCAACCGCGCAGTACTCGACCAGTTTGAGGAGACCAAGCGGAATATCCGCGACTGGAAGGACGATGGCGAGGTCGAAGCGTATGTCAAGCGCATCCTGCACGGCGAGGTCGGCGATCATTCCGGTCTGGTGTACGGCATGGGTCACGCGATCTACACGCTGTCCGATCCGCGTGCGGTGCTGCTCAAGCGCGGCGCACGGAAGCTGGCGCAGGAAAAGGGAATGCTGGATGAGCTGGAACTGATGGAAGCGATCGAGCGCGTGACACCGAAGGCATTTGCCGAGATCACGGGCAGCGAAAAGGTCATGTGTGCCAATGTGGATATGTATTCGGGTCTGGTCTACCGGATGCTGGACATCCCCGTCGATCTGCTGACACCGCTGTTTGCGATCGCCCGTATCACCGGCTGGTGTGCGCACCGTATGGAGGAAGCACTGACGGGCGGCAGAATTTACCGTCCTGCCTATAAGCCGATGATCCGTCACAGAGATTATATCCCGTTTAACGAGCGGTAATACAAAATCCCACCCGGCAGGGTGGGATTTTCCATCCGAAGCGAAAAACTGCGAAAAAAAGATTGACAAGCGGGAAACTGTGTGCTATATTATTTGAGCACGCAAAACTATATATATGCGCGAGTGGTGGAATTGGCAGACTCGCTAGATTCAGGTTCTAGTGTCCACTCCGGACGTGCGGGTTCAAGTCCCGCCTCGCGCACCATCGAAAATGCCCGAAATCGTCAGATTTCGGGCATTTCAGACTGTCAAAAAAGTCCGTAACCGTCAAAATCAGTCAAACTTTTTTGGCGTGATGCAGAGATTTTGCATTTTTCAAAATTCAGAGTATTCCGAACTTTTCAACCAAAATAATGCTTGCTTTCG
>PITX01000124.1 GCA_017577345.1 Clostridiales bacterium | reverse complement strand
CCGCTGAGAGGCATCGCAAAGCTGTTCAATCACACTCTGAAACATACGACTTGACATAAGCCGTCCTCCTTGTCTTTCGGGAAAATGCCGATATTCGGCAAAATTCTAACTGCATCATACTCCATTTTTCTACAGATTGCAAGAGTTTTTAGACATTTTATTTCATTTCAGAGGCATGATTTTATGAATTTTTGATAATTTTTCGTGAATTTGGACAAAACAGAATCATTTTTTTGAGCAAAATGTTTCAGCTTTCCTTAAAAAATTTTTCGTCAAAATCAACAGACTCCAACTGCTCAATTTCCTCTTTTGTCAGTTCACGCGTCATCCCAATTGGAAGGTCGCCCAATTCCAAGCTACCCTCCGAGATACGGCGAAGATAAGAAACCGGCTTGTTGCGGCTGGCGAGCATCCGCCGAACCTGATGATATTTCCCCTCGCGGACACGAATCAGAGATTTCCCCTCACCGAGCGGCTCCAGTACCGCCGGCAGACATTTTGTGCCATCCTTGAGGACGCAGCCCTCTGCAAAAGCGGCAATGTCGTCTTCATCCGCCGTTCCGGGGTGCTCGGCATAATAGCTTTTTTCAATTCCGCGCTTCGGTGAAAGCAGGCGGTGGGCAAGATCGCCGTCATTCGTAAACAGAAGCAGTCCCTCTGTTTCAATATCCAACCGCCCGATCGGCATGAGCCGCTTATACTGCGCAGGAAGATACTCCATGACGGTCTTATGGCGTGCGTCAGATGCCGCAGTCACGCAGCCTGCAGGCTTGTGCATCATTACAACGACCGTCTGATTTCCCCTGCCGATCGCACTTCCGTCAAGCGTGACGACCGCGGTCAGCTCATCTATTGTCTGATCCGGCAGTGCGCAGATCTCGCCATTTACCGTTACCCTGCCGGAACGGATGACATCCTTGATTTTTCTGCGCGATTCCACTCCTGCCTCGGAGAGAAACCGGTCAAGTCTCTGCATGGTGTATCTCCTTTCGGTATATTTGTCCTTCCGCGGACATACAGTTTATTACATCATTACTATCGGGGGGAATTCCATGTTTGTTCTGACCGCAAAACTTTCAAAATCCAAGCTGATCGCGGCAGGTGTCATCCTCATTGCGGCAGTTTTGCTGATTGTCCTGCTCGCCACCGCCGGAAACGGTCCTGCTGCTGACAGCACGCCGATGGGCAGCACCAATGATGAACGCGTTGCCTTCCTTGCCACCTTTGGCTGGAGCGTCAACGCGGAGCCGACGGAAACGCAGAAGGTACGCATTCCGGACACAGCGGACAATGAAGTGTTTGCACGCTACAATGACCTGCAGAAAAGTCAGGGCTTTGATCTGACGGAATATGCAGGTAAAGAGGTCATGCGCTATGTTTACGAAATTCTGAATTACCCGGATGCGACAAATCCTGTTTTCGCCAGTGTTCTGGTGCTTGACGGTCGTGTGATAGGCGGTGACATTACGAACACTGCGCCGGATGGAGTGATCCACGGCTTCAGTAAGCCACAGGCGGAGAGTCAGATTCCGGAAACCGTGACTGAAATCACGGAAACCGTACCGGAAAGCGTGACGCAAACAGAAGCGGAAGCACAATGATATTATAGCACAGTCTGATAAAGAAAAAAAGAGTTGCATTTCGGTTACAAATCTGTTATAATTCTTTTGTTTTGAATAAAGTCTTCAGGGCAGGGTGCAATTCCCGACCGGCGGTATAGTCCGCGAGCGCACGGCGCATGATTCGGTGCAATTCCGAAACCGACAGTACAGTCTGGATGGAAGAAGATAAAATCTCGATTTTATGCCCGAAGATCGTTCTTCGGGCAATTTTTATCGGAGGCAGCATGAAACACGAACAGACAAAAAAACTGACCGTCCTTGCAATGCTCTGCGCCGTTGCCTTTGCCGCAGTCGCAGTCGCACGAATTCCGGTCATTGCATTTCTGAAATATGAGCCGAAGGATGTGATCGTTACCTTCGGCGGTTTCCTGTACGGACCGCTGTCCGCGCTTGCAGTCAGTACGGTCGTGTCCTTTCTGGAAATGCTGACGATCAGTGACACCGGCTGGATCGGTCTCATCATGAATATTCTCAGCACCGCCGCCTTTGCCTGCACCGCAGCGCTGATTTACCGGAAAGTGCATACCCTGCACGGCGCAGTCATCGGTTTAGTACTCAGCACGGTGCTGATGACGGCGGTCATGCTGCTGTGGAATTATGTTCTGACCCCGTTTTATCTCGGAACGCCGCGTGCAGATGTCGCGGCAATGCTGCTGCCTGTATTTCTCCCCTTTAATCTGATCAAGGGCGGACTCAACACGGCGATCACCATTCTGCTGTACCGTCCCGTTGTGCAGGGCTTGCGCCGTGCCGGTCTGTTCCCGGAAAGCACATCGTCTGCGCTCACTGCCAAGAAGAGCAAAATATGGGTATGGAGCAGTGCAGTCTCAATCATTGCCATTTGTATTGTACTGATTCTCTGCTTCCAAGGCGTGCTTTCATAGGATGTAATTCTTGACGCGTCTTAAAAAAATATGCTATAATTGATGTATAAGCTGCTTACAAAGGATCTTGGTTATGAAGAATCTCTTGAATCATCGTAAAACGCTCTCTCTTCCATACACTTTCCTATTCGCCTTTCTGTCCTCCGTTGCGATCACGCTTCTGGTGATTTTCTTGCAGCCGGGCGGTTTCTTTGACTCCATGCAGGTAATTATCCGGACGCCGAGCTTGATCGTTCTCAACGGTTTTCCGGTCCTGCTTCTGGTTTTTCTTCTCTATTTTATTACAGGAAATATGTTCGCAGGAGCAAGTGCCGCTGCACTGATTGCCGAAATTCTTTCTTATGCCAATCTTTTAAAGTTGGAAGCACGCAATGATCCGCTGGTGCCCGCTGACATAGCATTGTTGCGGGAAGGGATGGACGCAGTCGGCGAATATAAACTGAATTTACATGTTGGACTGCTTATTTTAATCGCGGCAAGTGTTCTTGCCTTTGTCATTTTGGCGATATGCTTTCCGACAAAGCGACCGCACTGGCTTGTGCGTATCCTCAGCTCGGCCGCACTGATCGGGCTGGCAGCTCTCTCTATGATCTATATTTATCCGAATAAGGACTACTACGAAAGTCTTCCCGGCGGCAAAAGCAATGTTCCGCAGGTTTTTAACACCTATGGTTTCCCGTATTGTTTCCTGCACAATGTCAATCTTTATCCGGTAACGGAACCGGATAATTATAATGAGACCGAGGTCGAAAGCTGGATAGAAAACACCTCAGAACGCTCCACTGCGGCGATCACTCCCAACATTGTCTATGTCATGGGCGAAGCGTTTACCGATCTGTCCGATGACCCGGTGTTTTCCTATCAGCAGGAAGATAATCCGACATATCCGTACCACCTCATTGCAGACAGTGAGCAGGCGATCTCCGGTCACATTGTTGTCTCTCTCTTTGGTGCAGGAACTGCAAACACGGAATTTGATGTATTGACCGGTATGCAAACGGCAATGATCGCCGACAATACCACTTCAGCCTTCCGTGTTGTCCATCATAATCTCGATTCAATCGCGCGTTTCTACGGAAATAACGGCTATAAGACATGGTTCATTCACCCCGGTCAGAGTTGGTTCTATAATCGCTGTAATGTCTATCCGTATTTGGGTATTTCAGATCTGACCTTTGAAGAGGGCTTTGCCGAAAGTGATTATATCGGTTCTTATATCTCCGATGAAGCGGTCGGAAGAAATCTTGTGGAGAAGCTGGAAAGTACCGACAGTCCTCAGCTTTCCTATATTGTAACAATAGAAAACCATCAGGCATATACCTACGGAAAATATAGAAATCCGCCTGACGGTACATTGCCTGTAGATATAGATTTATCCGAAGAGGCTGTCGAAAATCTATCCGTATATTTCACTGGTGTGCGGCATACTTCGGATATGATTTTCGATCTCGCGGAATACCTGGATGCGCTGGATGAACCGACAATTCTGATTTTTTTCGGTGATCACCGCCCAAATCTCGGTGCCGACTATCTGTCATATAAGGCCATCGGGTCAGATATCGGTCAGTGCGAAACGATGGAGCAGACTGTCAATCTGTATGAAGTACCATACATGATATGGGCAAATAAAGCACTCTGTCAAATGCCGGAATATCAGGACAATCTTTCAAAGCTCGAACTGAAGGACGGAAATATCATTTCTGCGAATTATCTGAGTTCAGTCGTCTACGAACTGACCGGCAATATCGGATCGGATGCTTATTGGGACTTCCTGTGTAACGCACGGCGCATCCTGCCGGTTATTCGGAGAGAATGCTGCCTGCTTCCGGACGGAACATATACCGACATTCTGTCAGAAGAGCAAACTGCACTTGTGGATAAAATGCATTGGTGGGAATACTACCGTATTCAAAACGGCATGAAATAATTTTGACGGTCTGAATCAAAACCTCCGGCAATGTGCCGGAGGTTTTGATTCAGCGTGTCGAAAAACCCTTTTCGACACGCTGACAGGCTGTCAAAAAGTTCGGAAGACAGGACGTTTGCGAGCGCCGCCAGTGGCGGAAACAGCGAGCAAAAAGGAGTGGCAGCGGTCGAAAAAAT
>PITX01000123.1 GCA_017577345.1 Clostridiales bacterium | reverse complement strand
AATGTGCGGGGGGCCTGCTCCCCCGGCATTTACGCCGCCAATGTAATCTTTGTATATGAAACCGGCATGGTGACAAGGGTGGAGCGGCCCGCCTATGCGACCAAGTCCAACCGCCGGAAGCTGACCGGCGCATATTGCGACAAGAGCCCCTTAAAGTCCGTGCTTCTGCTCAAGGAGGATGCACAGCTTGTGCTTTACTCCTCCGAGGGACGCGCACTGATCTTCTCCACGGCACAGCTTGCGCCCAAAACAACGCGCTCGACGCAGGGCGTCAGCGTCCTGACGCTCAAGCGGAAGGCTGTCCTGCACCGCGCCGTCCTGTTGGAGGAAAGCGGCATCGTCAACGCCTCCCGCTACCGCACCCGTACCATCCCCGCCGCAGGCGCCCTGCTCAGGGATGAGGATGCGGAAGAAAAGCAGATCGTGATGGAGCTGTGATGCGATGAAACAAAATTTCTGGAAGTTAGTAATGATCGCCGTCGGCAGTGCCGTTTTCTCCCTCGGCTTCGATCTGTTCCTCGATCCCAACGGCATCAACTGCGGCGGCGTTTCCGGTATCGCCATGCTGATCGTCTACGGCGTAAAGACCAAGTGGCTGACTGTCGGTATTCTGAGCGCTCTGATCAACATACCGCTGTTTTTCCTCGGCTACAAGCAGATCGGCAAGTATTTCTTCTTTGGTTCCCTGCTCGGCATGGCGATCAGCTCTGTCTGTTTTGACCTGTTTGCCGCGATCCTGCCCGTACCGACGGTCGACCCCCTCGTTGCCTCTCTCTTCGGCGGTGTGATGATCGGTGCAGGTCTCGGCGTTGTCTTCCTCGCCGGTGCTTCTACCGGCGGTGTTGATATTGTGGCGCGTGTGCTGAAGCTCAAACTCCGCAATTTCCCGATCGGCAAGATCATTCTTTGCATGGATCTGTGCACCGCTGTTGCGACCGGTATCGTCTATCGGGATTTCAACAACACCCTATACAGTATCATCACGCTTGTCCTTTCGTCCATCGTTCTGGATAAGGTCGTCTACGGTATGGACTTTGCCAAGGTCGCCCTGGTCGTTTCGGAAAAGCATGAGCAGATCGCCGATGCCATTGCCGTTCAGCTTGAACGCGGCGTGACCTATCTGGACGGCGAAGGCTATTATTCCCGCACGGATAAAACCGTTCTTCTGACCGCTGTCAAGAAAAAACAGCTCGCCCAGCTCAAGGAGATCGTCATGACCGTTGATCCCAATGCCTTTATGATCTTACAGGATGCACAGCAGGTGCTCGGCGACGGCTTCAAGGCTTACGACCGCTACGAGCTCTGATTTTTTCCCTGAAAGGAGGTCTGCCCCATGAAAAAAACCGCAATTTTGCTGATTCTGTCTGTTCTGCTTTCCGGGCTGACCGCCTGCGGCAGTTGGGTCAGAGATGATTATCTTTCGGTCACGCCCCACAGTGAGCAGCCTTATACGGAACCTGCTCCGACGCAGGAGGAGCTTCCCCCTACGGTAAGCAGCCGCAATGAACTGCGTGGTGCAGTGCTTTCCATGATCCGCGACTGGACGGAGCACAGCATCATACTGGTCGAGGATTATGACGGTGATATTGCAGGTGATCTGACGCAGACCGTGCAGTACGCGACCAAAGAAGACCCTGTCGGTGCTTACGCCGTCGACTACGCCGACGCAGAGCTGACCGGTGATGCCGTCAGCGGCAGCATCGCGATAGATATCGTCTTCCGCCGCAGTGCCGCAGAGATCAGCTCCATTGTCACCGTCAACGGCAATGAAGGAGCCTGCGATAGAATTCTGGAGGTTCTGTCGAATTGCAGTCCCGCGCTGACCCTCAGAATCCGGAATTACCGAGATACCGATTTTGCCTCCTATATCCGCGCCTACTGTCTGGAGCATCCGGAGCAGATGCTTGCCCTGCCGGAGCTTTCCGCGCAGGTCTATCCGGAGGAAGGTGAAACGCGTATTCTGGAGCTTCACTTTCTCTACCCCGATACCCGTGAGGAAATGCGCATCATGCAGGGCTCTGTCGATACCATTCTCTCTTCTGCCTCCAACTACATCCGCGCCGGAAAAACCAACACTGACCGTGCTTCCCTGCTCTGCCGCTTCCTGACCACCCGCTTTTCCTATACCGTCTGTGAGGACGAGCCGGTCATGCCCGCCTACAGCCTGCTCTGTGAGGGGAAAGCGCACAGTCTGTCCTTCGCATCCGTCTTCTTTGCGGAATGCCGCAATGCGGATATTGATTGCCGCATCATCAGCGGAACGCGCAACGGGACTGCACATTACTGGAATATGATCCGTTTGGATGGGCAGTATTATTATGTTGATCTGATGCGCGGTATTGCGCGTGAGGAATACGATTTGACATTGCTGACGACGCAGGAGCTGGAAGCTGAAGAATATGTCTGGGATCACACTGAGCTGCCGGAAACGCCGATTCCGTCAGAGGAGAGTAAGCAGCCGACTGCTCCAACAGAAAAGCCGATCGAAAAGCCGACTTCACCGTCTACCTCCCCGACAGGGAAACCGTCCACAGAGGAGCCGACGGAGCCGACAGAAACCACGGAGGCGACGGAGACGGCAGAGACTCAGCCGACAGAAAAACAAAAACGCAAAAATAATTCTTGACAAACGGAAAATGAGCGGCTATAATAACACCTGCAAATGCGGGTGTAGCTCATCTGGTAGAGCGCCACCTTGCCAAGGTGGAGGTAGCGAGTTCGAGCCTCGTCACCCGCTCCAAAAAGAAGAAGTCATCCTTGGGATGGCTTCTTCTTTTTCGTTCATGGCGATGAACTCGCTGCCTCCACCTCTAAATGCGGCTCTGCCGCATTTTTTAAATCCGAGGTCTAAGGGCTCCCGCGGAAGGCACTTCCGCGGGACACGGAAGCGAGTTCGAGCCTCGTCACCCGCTCCAAAAAGAAGAAGTCATCCTTGGGATGGCTTCTTCTTTTTCGTTCATGGCGATGAACTCGCTGCCTCCACCTCTAAATGCGGTTCTGCCGCATTACGGATGTGCAGAAGTGAGCGTTGCGCAGAAAGAGGCTGTTTTTTCAGTTCCCTATCAAAGTATGTCATTGCGAGGCTGACGGAGTCAGCCGTGGCAATCCGTCCGTTTCATATTTCAGAAAGTATCCAAAACCCGAGAGGCGCAGATTGCCACGCCACCTGCGGTGGCTCGCAATGACAGACTAATTCATGCTTATCTTTATTTGACGGCTGCGGACTTTATTGACACGCTGTAAAATACGATTGACAAGCCTACATGACGGCAATCCTCTTTTCTTTACTTGACAATCTGCGGGCAAATCCGTATAATAGGCAACGAACGGAGGCTTTGAACAATGGATTGGAAATACTTCAAGCAGATTTTGAAAATTTTCTTCGGCGTCTGTCTGATTTTGGCAAGTGCCGCAATTTTATTATATAACGCGTTTTTTCTCAAAACCGGCTACGACATGGCACTGGGCTTGCTTGACCTTTGCATTTTCCTGTCCGGTCTGCTGCTTGTGATCTTTACGGCGGCGAAGCTCCCCTCCGACCGCGTGGAAGAAAAATAAAAATGACCGTGGCTCTGATTCTTGCAGAGCCACGGTTTTTTCAGATATAACGAATTTGCAGAGAGCCGAAGCTCAGATCTGCATTGAGACGAATCACGCCCTGCGGCTGTGCAGAGGGTTCTCCCTTGATCTCCGGCGAAGCGGCAAAGGACACATCCGGCTGCAGCTCCACGCGGAATTTCTCCGGCACCAAGAGCGTCAGGCTGCCAAAACTGTTCTCCACCTCCAGCTCGCAGTTGGGAGCAACTGCCTCACAGGCGGAGAAGTCCACCGTGAAATCGCCGAAGCTGCTTTCAATGCTGCCGCCGCGCAGCAGCGGTGTCACGACCGCCACGCGGTACTCGCCGAAGCGGAGCTCGCAGTCCAGCTCTCCGTCCTCACAGCTGTATTCGCGGTGCTGCTTTTTGCTTTCCATTTGCTTTTCCGTTTTCTTCTTCCGTTTCCACGGCTTGTTGCCGCAGAAAATATCGATCAGAAGGCTGATACCCCAGATCAGCAGTGCCGCAGGCACTACAATCCCCCAACTGAGCTCCACCCGGATGATACCGTATGCGGACAGCAGGAAATACAGTCCGCCGAGCGACATGATCAGGCAGAACAGAGAAAAATCGCCGATCAGACCGGAAATGCCGATATAGACCAGTGCCGTCGTCCATACGATCGTCCACCACGAAATCTCCATTACAGGGAAAAAGCTGCGCAGTAACAGCAGCGCGCCGACTGTCAGAATATACAGTGCGAACAGGATGCCGTCTTTTTTCGTTTCCGTCTTCCATACGACTCTTTCGCGATATGCCGCCTGCTCGTTTTCTCCAATGACCTCTGCCTCATGCACGGGGCTGTTCTTCCCGAGCAGCTCATCCACGGTAATGCCGAACACATCGGCAAGCTCCGGCAAAACCGAAATATCCGGGCAACTCAGATTATTCTCCCATTTACTGACCGCCTGCGCGCTCACGCCCATGCGTTCGGCAAGCTGCTCCTGCGTCATGCCGAGGCGCTTGCGGTGCGCTTTGATGCGGTCTCCCATTGTTGCATTGTTCATTTTTGTTTCCCTCCTTGCTGATATCTTTACT
>PITX01000122.1 GCA_017577345.1 Clostridiales bacterium | reverse complement strand
CTGATCATATGGAATATGGGATGCTCCGGCATCCCATATTTTCAGCGTGTCGAAAAACCTTTTTCGACACGCTGACAGACTGTCAAAAAGTTCGGAAGACAAGCAACTCTCACTCGTCGGCGTACATAGGTACGGTATACCCGCACGGAGTACGCCACATCCGTAAGGCGGCGGAGCCGCCAACGGCTGTGCAGGAGTGAGAGTTGCGCAGTAAGTCAAAATCCTTGCGGAAGCAAGCATTATTCTGGTTGAAAAGTTCTGAATACTTTGGATTTTGAAAAATGCAAAATCTCTGCATCACGCCAAAAAAGTTTGACTGATTTTGACGGTTACGGACTTTTTTGACAGTCTGGGAATATGGGATGCTCCGGCATCCCATATTTTTTCACACGATCTTCGTTGACATTTTGCATCGCTTTTTGTATAATATCCGTAGTTTCGAGAAATTCGGCTTTATCCGATATAAATTGAAATTGTTATTATTTTGCGTTTCACAAAAACGCAACGGAAAGGATATTTTTGCAATGATTTACACAACAGAAGTAGAGCATATGTGTCCGGTTGCAAAGGGCGCATATCACGGTCCGGCTCCCATTCCCGAAGAAGGCAAATGGGTGCAGGCGAAGCAGCTCAGCGACATTTCCGGTTTCACCCACGGTGTCGGCTGGTGTGCTCCGCAGCAGGGTGCCTGCAAGCTGACGCTGAATGTCAAGGAAGGCATCATTGAAGAGGCTCTCGTCGAGACCCTCGGCTGCTCCGGTATGACCCATTCCGCTGCAATGGCTTCCGAAATCCTCATCGGAAAGACCATCCTTGAGGCTCTGAATACCGACCTTGTCTGCGATGCGATCAACACCGCAATGCGCGAGCTGTTTCTTCAGATCGTCTACGGTCGTACCCAGAGTGCTTTCTCCGAGAACGGACTTGCAGTCGGCGCGTCTCTGGAGGACCTCGGCAAGGGTCTGACCGGTCAGGTCGGCACAACCTTTGCTACCAAGGCAAAGGGACCGCGTTACCTGCAGCTCACCGAAGGCTATATCACCAAGATGGCACTCAACGAAAATAATGAGATCATTGGCTATGAATTCGTAAAATTCGGTCCCATGATGGAAAACATCAAGGCCGGCATGGATGCCAATGAAGCCGTCAAGAAAGCTACCGGCCACTACGGTCAGTGGGACAACGCGGCCAAGTACATTGACCCGCGTCACGAATAAGGAGGACGACATCATGGCACTGTTTGAAAGCTACGAAAGAAGAATTGATAAAATCAACGGCGTCCTCGCAAAGTACGGCATCAGCTCCGTCGAGGAATGCCGCGAAATCTGCAAGGCAAAGGGCTTTGATCCCTATGAGATCGTCAAAAACATTCAGCCGATCTGCTTTGAAAACGCTTGCTGGGCTTACACCGTAGGCGCGGCGATCGCTCTGAAGGCAGGCGTCAAGTCCGCTGCCGAAGCTTCCAAGAAGATCGGCGAAGGACTGCAGGCATTCTGCATTGACGGCTCCGTCGCTGACGACCGCAAGGTCGGTCTCGGTCACGGCAATCTGGGCGCAATGCTCCTGAGTGAAGAGTCCAAGTGCTTTGCGTTCCTCGCAGGCCACGAATCCTTTGCTGCCGCAGAAGGCGCGATCGGTATCGTCCGCAATGCCAACAAGGCTCGTAAAACTCCCCTGCGCGTCATCCTGAACGGTCTCGGCAAGGATGCGGCACAGATCATCTCCCGTATCAACGGCTTCACCTATGTGCAGACGCAGTTTGACTACTACACTGGTGAGCTGAAGATCGTCCGCGAAATTCGCTATTCCGAAGGAGAGCGTGCCAATGTCCGCTGCTACGGTGCAGACGATGTCCGTGAGGGCGTTGCGATCATGCACAAGGAAGGTGTCGATGTTTCCATCACCGGTAACTCCACCAACCCCACCCGCTTCCAGCATCCTGTTGCAGGCACCTATAAGAAAGAGTGCATTGAGCAGGGCAAGAAGTACTTCTCCGTTGCTTCCGGCGGCGGCACAGGTCGTACCCTCCATCCGGACAACATGGCTGCAGGTCCCGCTTCCTACGGCATGACCGATACCATGGGCCGTATGCATTCCGATGCACAGTTTGCAGGCTCCTCCTCCGTCCCGGCTCATGTCGAGATGATGGGCTTCCTGGGCATGGGCAACAACCCCATGGTCGGTGCTACTGTCGCAGTCGCAGTTGCAGTCGCTGAATCCCTTAAGTAATTAAAATACCAAGGCTTCCGGGCATGTTATCCCGGAAGCCTATTTTGTCAGCCATATTTTCTTATTTATGCAGAGCACAGTGTTCTGTTACTGTTAAAATGACGAAACATAGAGGTCACACAAATTCCGACTTGACTATTTAGAAAAGAGCTGTATAATTCTCTTTAGAAATCGGCTGATTCGATTTCAGTCGTATCAGAAAGGAATGTAATCATGAAAAAGTTTATCGTTGTTATCCTGTCTCTCGTTCTGGTTCTTTCTCTGGTTGCCTGCGGCGGCAGCGATGTTGACCAGCCTGATGAGACCAATGTTCCCGAAGAGAGTGCAGTCACTCCCCCCTCTGAGGTCATTGCTCCTGCTGTTGACCTGAGCAATGTCGATACAGAGATCACTTTCGGCGACTATGCCGCAATGGAAGACTTCCAGAAGAAGCTCGGCAACTTTGAGGCAGAGAATCAGGTCGTCAAGATCGACGGTCTGTGCTCCAAACTCGGCTCTACTTACAGCATTATGGAAGATGACGGCAACGGCAACCGCCTCGGCGTGAGCCTGATTGTCGACGGCTGGACCGATGCTGACTACCCCGCAGACTACACCCGTGTTCAGATTCTCGGTGTTGTCGTTACTGAGGGGTGGAGCCACAGCATCAGCGTTCTCCCCGAGAACATCACGATCATTCCGGAAAACTGAGATCTAAAAATGCAGCGGATACGCTTTTTGAGCGTATCCGCTGTTCTTTATTCCTGAATCAGCGTGTCCAGCCGATGCAGTACCGCTGCCGCCTCCGCACGCTTTGCCGTACTCTTCGGAGCAAAGAGGTTATTCCCCTGCCCGCGAATGATTTCGGTCTTTACCAAGCGTGCAACACTGTCCTGCGCCCAGACACCGATTTGATCAGTATCGGCAAATGACAGCTCCGGCTTTTCAATTTCTTTTCCAAGCGCAACCAGTACACGGTCAAGGATGGCACACATTTCCTCACGGGTAATTTTTACCTCCGGGCGGAATGTTCCGTCAGTATAACCGTTGACAATGCTGTTATGCACTGCCCAGTATACCGGGGCTTCATACCATGAATTCTGCTTCAAATCAGAGAAGGCAAGCTCGCAGATTTCTTCCGTAAAGTTTCTGCCGTCAAACATGCGGTAGAGCATCGTCACGAACATCGCTCTCGTCAGTCCGCTGTTCGGCTCATAGACATACTGCGCTGTACCGTTGAGCAGACCGTTTGCCGCGGCAAAATCAATTTCCGGGAAAAACCAGTCCTTCGGCTGCACATCTAAAAACAGATTGCCGTTTTCGGACACAAAGTAGGACTTCGGCGCCGTGCCGATTCCCATTCCCATTACGCAGTAGCTGATCTGCCCGTTATAGCAAGCAAACGGTGCAGTATATTTGTTGCTCTTTTCCGTCGGGGTTGAACCGTCTGTCGTGTAGAAAATATCGGTGTCTGCGTTCGGATTTTTAAATACAAACATCCCTTTTTCCGCCTTTAAGGTCGGCTCTTTTGCAGGCTCTCCCTCAAATTTTACGCTTACAGTCTCACTGCGGCTGCCGTTGAGGTCATATGCGGCGCAGTATTTTACCGTCTGACCCGGTGCCGCAACGAACGGTGCTGTATAGAGAATCCCGTTTTCTGCCGGCTCTGAGCCGTCCGTGGAATAATAGATTGCAGCACCCGTCTGCGTCGTCAGCGTGATCTGCTTGCCGCCGTAAACCGTCTTTTCCACCAGTGTCGGCTCGACCACCGGTCCCAGATCCGTTCCGTTCGGCTTGCAGGAAACATACAGACACCCGTCGTTGGTTTTCACACCGCGTCTTCGGAATAGCTCTTTGATCGTAACAAATTCATACCCCTGTGCCTGAAGGATGTCAACCGCTCTCAGCGCGCCGGGAATGGTGGTTCTGTGAATATCATGCACAAGGATGATCGCGCCGTCAAATGCGCTGTTTACAATGCGGTTGCACACGGTATCGGAGTCTCTGTCTCGCCAGTCCACAGGATCGATCGACCAGTTGAAGGCAGGTCTGCCGATCGCCGCCAGCACTCTGGCATTATTGTCACCGTACGGTGGACGCAAAGCATACTTGAACTCTTTTCCGAGGATGCTGTTCAGGATGCCGTCCGTCTTATTCAGCTCCCATTTGATCTGCTCGTCGGTTTTTGCACTGAGCTGTGCATGGCTGTATGTATGCTGTGCGATCTGGTGTCCTTCCCGATATTCGCGCCGCACCGTTTCCGGATAAGCCTCCGCGCATTGACCGGGAAGAAAGAAGGTGACCTTCACACCTCGCTCCTTCAGCCCGTCCAGAAGCTGTGCAGTATAGCCGCTTGGTCCGTCATCAAAGGTCAGCGCGATCAGTTTGCCGTTCTTCGTCGCCGAGGCTGATACGGGAAGCATCGTCATCAGGCATCCGATCAGCAGTACCA
>PITX01000121.1 GCA_017577345.1 Clostridiales bacterium | reverse complement strand
GACCTATTCTTATCGGTCCTGAACCTAGTACTAAAATCTTTTTTGGATTTTTCTCTTGTAATCCAATCTGACGGCAAGAAGCGGTGATGATTTGAAATCCAAAATGATAGCTGTTCTGAAAGCAAAGCGATTATGGCTGTTCCCGCTTTTGCTCGTTTTTGCGGCAACCATAATTGTTACAATACTTCTTCTTTGCACCGGTTCTGCCCCGGAAGAAGCGCAATCTGCCTCCCCGACTGCGGAAACGCAGACTGAGCCTGTTTCAGAAGCAGTGTCTGCCACGGAAGAAACGATTGCGTATTCGTCCCATGTGGCATATATGCAGGGAACTGACTCATTTTTCATGCCCGATCGTCTGCTCACCCGAGAAGAGACGGCTGTTCTTCTATTCCGTCTGTTTGACGGTGATACTTCCCCCGCTGACGGCATGGATGATTTCCTGCCTGATGAGCCGATATTGAGAGAGGATTTTTTTGCCGCGATTTGCAAGGCATCCGCGCAGGAGCTTCCCGACGAGCTTTTGCAGGAAGACGCGCCGTATTGCGCCTTTGCCTTACGGAACGGGTGGTTTTATTCAGACGCAGATTCCGATTTTGTTTCCCGTGGCGAAGCGGCACACATTCTCAATCGCGTCACCGGACGCACACCTGACCGTGATACACTGCTGCGTGAGACGCCGCTGTTTTTTGTTGATGTCTCCCCATTCTGCCCCTACTATTCCGATATTATGGAAGCGACCGTCGGGCATGAATTTCTTGCGGACGGAAATACCGAGCGATGGAACGCGGAAGGTCTGATCTATGAGGTGCCTGCATGCGGTTTGCACCGTCAGGACGGTATTGCGTATTACATACAGGAAGACGGTACGCTTTATACTACGCCAGGATTAAGTGAAATTCCCGTCGGCACCATCTATGTCGTGGATGAAAGCGGTATGATCTATGCGGACAATCAAATGCACATGACGCCGGACGGCGTGATTTTCTGCCGCAGAAGCGGCACGATCCTGAAAGGTGCAAGCCTGAACGGATATATCTTTGATGAAAGCGGATATTACACCAGCGGCAATGAATCCATAGATGCTTATATTGAACAGATGATCGCCGTAGTGACAACTGACAGTATGACACAGGAAGAGATGCTTCGTGCCTGCTATGACTATATTTTTTACAGCATAGATTATCAAAGCAATAACAACCATCCACCCCGCGGGGCCGATCCGAGCACCTGGGCGGAGGAGAATATGCTCCGGCTGATGGAGCGTGGAAAAGGAAACTGCTACTGCTATGCCTCCGAGATGTACTATCTTGCACGGCGGCTGGGTTACAGCGGAGTAACGGCAGTTTCCGGCAAATTTGCGGTACGCCGTTCCGATCACGCATGGACGGAGATCACAATTGACGGGATTCCCTATATCGTGGATCCGGAAGCTGACAGCAAGTGCAACCCTGCACCCGGCATGTTCTTTTTAGCGCGGTACGACGGCACGCAGTACACATTTGAGAAGTAACGGCGTATGGCATTTAGTAGTGCGGCGTTTGTATTCGCCTTTTTACCGATCGTTTTTCTTCTGCACTGCATCATAAAGAATCAGCGATGCAGGAATGCGATGCTGATCGCGGCAAGTCTGCTGTTTTACAGCGTCGGCTCGCTGATGCATCTGCCGCTTCTGCTGGCAGTGGCGGCAGTCAATTATCTTGTCGGTCTGCTGTTTCAGCGGCAAGTGAAGCAAAAAAAACTGATTTTGATCCTTGCGCTGATGCTTAACCTCGGCGCATTGGTCATTTTCAAGTACCTTGACTTTTTTACGGACAGTGTCAACAGCCTGTTCGGGTCATCCGTTCCCCTTGCAGGGCTTTCTCTGCCGATCGGTATCTCCTTTTTTACCTTTCAGGGACTGTCCTATACCATGGATGTCTACCGCGACCCGGAGGTCGGAACAAAGAGCTTTTTGGAGCTGTTGCTCTACATCTCCTTTTTTCCGCAGCTCATTGCAGGCCCGATCGTCAAATATCACGATGTCGCCCTGCAAATTCGGAGTCGCAACGCCTCTATACAGGACATGGCAGCAGGCTGCCGGAGATTTATAGTAGGTCTGTCAAAGAAGCTCCTGCTTGCAGATTTGTTAGCCGTCGCGGTAGATGCGATTTACGCCAACAGTGCGCTATCTGACGCAAGGCTGTCACTGGTTGCAGGTATCTGCTATGCCCTGCAGATTTATTTTGATTTCAGCGGCTACAGCGATATGGCGATCGGCATGGGAAGAATGTTCGGTTTTCATTTCCTTGAAAACTTCGATCATCCCTATGCGGCAGGCAGTATTCGGGAATTTTGGCGCAGATGGCATATTTCCCTCTCGTCTTGGTTCCGTGAGTACCTGTATATCCCGCTCGGCGGAAACCGAAGAGGACTTACCCGTACCTGCCTGAATGTATTGATCGTCTTTTTCCTCACCGGGCTTTGGCATGGTGCAAGCCGGACATTTGTTCTATGGGGATTGTGGCACGGGCTTTGGTCGGTTTTGGAGCGCGTTACGCCGCTTAAGAGGCTCTCCGGCACGGTATTCGGTCATCTCTACACACTGATCATTGTCGTTTTGGGCTTTATGCTTTTCCGAGCGGACAGTGTTTCGCAGGCTTTCACCATGATCGGCAGTTTGTTTACCGGCTACGGTTTTTCGCAGGAAGCGACCCTCCTTTTGCGTGAGGTGCTGACTGGGAAGGTCATTGCCGCTGCGGCGATCGGCTTGCTTCTCTCCACCGGTCTGCAAAGGAAGCTGACCGGATGGGCAGAAAATAAGCAGCCGCTCACGGCAGCCGCCTATATTGGTGCATTGGCACTGTTTGCACTATGTATTTTGCGCCTTGCCTCCGCATCCTTCAATCCGTTCATTTATTTTCGGTTTTAGGAGGGTGCAGTAATGAAGAAGAAATACGGATTTTTAATTTTTCTCGGCGTATTCCTGCTGATGTGTCTCTGGCCGCTGGTCGGTATGGCAATTACAGGTCCGTCCGAAGCCGCGGCGAACGAAATCCTTGCCGCACCGCCTGCTCTGCAAAATACAGGCGGGTCATTCAATGCAGATTTTCTTAACGACACAAGCGATTATTTTGCAGACCATTTTGCCTCCCGACAGGAGCTGACCACCGTCAATGCAAAGCTGGAAGCCGCGCTGTTTGGAGAGTCCGCCTCGGAGGATGTCATCCTCGGCAAGGATGGCTGGCTCTTTTACCAAACGACTTTGGACGATTATCAAGGACAGAATCTGCTCTCTGACCGTGAGATTTGGGCTGCCTCGCATTCTCTTTCTCTGATACAGGAGTATGCACAGCAGCAGAACGCCTCGTTCCTCTTCACGGTTGTTCCGAACAAAAATTCGCTTTATCCCGAATTTATGCCGGATCGGTATATCCGTTCCGATGCGCCGGGAAATGCAGAGCGTCTGACAGAAGCCTTGCGTCAGGCAGATGTGTCCGTGCTGGATCTTTACGAGGTGCTGAAAACCAAGGATCTCATTCTTTATCAGCGGTTGGATTCGCACTGGAGCAATTTAGGAGCTGCGTTGGCGCATGATGCGATCACAGATGCGCTCGGAAAAGAAGCAGAATGCTTTTATCAGCCCGAACAGTTTACTGCGGTGCAGGATCATAGTGCTGACCTCTATCAAATGCTCTACCCTGCCGGAACAGAAAAAGATATTCAGCTTTATCCTGATCGGCAATGGAGTTTTTCCTATGATGCTCCGATCCGAAGTGTTGAGGATCAGATGATCCGTACAAGCTGTGCAGAACATGCAGGCAAACTGCTGATGTTCCGTGACTCCTTCGGCAACACCCTGCATCCTTTTATGGCGGAAAGCTACGGCGCTGCAGTTTTTTTCCGTGCAATGCCGTACGATCTTTCCCTCCTCGACAGTGAAAATGCAGATACGCTTGTCATTGAGATCGTAGAACGAAATATTGACTGGCTTGTACAGCGGGCACCGATCTTCCCTGCCCCGGTGCGTCAGATCGCCGTACCCGCACAAAGCGATGAGGAGGTCAATGTCCGATTTTCCTTTTCGGAGAAAGACCTTGGTATGCTTTGCTGTCAGGGAACGATCGGAAGCAAGATGGATATTGACTCCCCGATTTTTCTGATCTGCGACGGTACTGTTTTTGAAGCTTCCCCGGCAGGCAGCGGCGATCAGCCGTTTACCGCTTATCTGCCATGCCGTCCCGGCAGATTGCAGGTCATGTTCATTCAGGACGGATGCCCTGTCATTTCACAGGCATACTCCTGTGAATAAAGAAAGGAAAAAGAGAAATGAAAAGAAGAATGATCTGTCTGTTGCTTGCAAGCCTCATACCTGCGAGCCTCCTCGCCGCCTGTGCAAATGAGGATGCCTTGGAAATGACCGCGATCACGGTCAATGCGGAAGAGCCGGAAGGCTGCACGGAATCAGCTGAAGCAACAGAAGTCACAGCCGCGAAAACCGAAGAAAAGCGGGCTGTATCCGCGCAGACAAACGGTACCGCGACAGAGCCATCCGTACAAGAGCCCTCAGAATCTGTTGCTCCTCCTGCATCAAGATCGCCTGCATCCGTACAGCAACCCGCAACGACCGAGGCCTTGACACAGCCGTCTGCCGATCATCGCAGTGAGGCAATGGGCTGCATTGGCAGTCCGGTTTCTACCCTGTACAGCATAATCGGCTCTCCGAACAGCAG
>PITX01000120.1 GCA_017577345.1 Clostridiales bacterium | reverse complement strand
GTGTTGGCGGAGCAGTGCATGGCGGCGATACCCTGGAGCGGCAGGTAGTAGTTCATCATGGAGAACATACCCTTCTTCATTTCGCCGCCGTACCAGGTGTTGATGATGACCTGCTCACGGGAGGTGATGTTGAAGGCAACGCAGGTCTCGGAGTTCAGACCGAGCTCCTTGTAGTTCTCGACCTTTGCCTTGGAAGCGGTGTAAACGACGAAGTCGGGCTCGAAGGAAGCGAGTTCTTCTTCGGTCGGCTGAATGAACATATTCTTAACAAAGTGAGCCTGCCAAGCCACCTCCATGACAAAGCGGATCGCCATGCGGGTATCCTTATTTGCGCCGCAGAACGCATCCATGACAAACAGACGCTTGCCGGAAAGCTGCTTCTGCGCCAGAGCCTTCATCTTTGCCCAGGTCTCTTCGCTCATCGGATGGTTGTCGTTCTTATACTCGTCGGAGGTCCACCAGACGGTGTTCCTGGAGTTTTCGTCCATAACGATATACTTGTCCTTGGGGGAGCGGCCGGTGTAGATGCCGGTCATAACATTGACGGCACCCAGCTCGCTGATCTGACCGACCTCGTAGCCGGACAGACCTTCCTTGGTCTCTTCCTCAAACAGGAATTCGTAAGAAGGATTGCGGATAATTTCAGTGGCATTGTTGATGCCGTACTTGCTCAGGTTCAGTTCTGCCATTATGAAAAACCTCTTTCTTAAAATATTTTGCTTTGCAAGCCGGTAAGAAAACGCCGGCCTGCTATCGAACAGCATTAAAGCCATTGTCCACCAATTAAAATTATATCACAACCGCAAGAGAAATTCTACAGTTTTTTTGCAATTTTTTCGGAAAAATCTGCAAAATGTGCCCATCCATGCGGATGGGCACTCAATCTCTCAGGCTATACCGTACTTCTCGGCGTAACGCTTGTAATCATCGACAAATCCGCGGCTTCCGCCGGTCTTGATGTCGTTCAGATAGGCGTGTGTATCAAAGCTTCCGACTCCTGTCTCGATCACCGCAACGGCGATATTGGAGCAGTGATCGGAGATACGCTCATAGTTCGTCAGCAGATCAGACAGGACAAAGCCGGTCTGGATCGTGCATTTGCCGAGCTGCAGACGCTCGATATGCTTGCTCTTGGAGTGTGCGATCAGCACATCAATGACCTGCTCCAGCGGTTCCACATGGATTGCCTGATTCCTGTCATACTCCCGGAATGCACGGACCGTCAGTGTCAGGATCTCATTGAGTGCATCCGTCATGTTGCGGATCTCCGCCTGTGCGTCCTCGGAGAAGGTGATCTCCTTGTCCCTGATCTCACGGGCAGTCTTGAGCAGGTTGACCGCATGGTCGCCCAGGCGTTCAAAGTCGCCGATGGTATGCAGCATCAGGGAGACCTGACGCGAGTCGTGGTCGGACATGGAACGGCTGGATAGCTTGACCAGAAAGGAGCCGAGCTTATCTTCATAGGCATCCAGCTCATCCTCGTCCTTGAGGATCCGGTCTGCCGTCTTTTCATCGAAGTGGTGGAACAACTCCAGCGAAGCCTCCAGCGTCTTCTGCGCCACCTCTGCCATATTCTTTGTCTGCACCAGTGCCTCATTGACGGCAACGGACGGCGTACTGATCAGGCGTTCGTCCAGGAAAGCACCCTCCGTTCCCTTTTTCGACGGTCGGACGATCAGATTGGTCAGGGCAACAAGCTGCTTCTGCAGCGGGAAGAGCAGAATGGTATTAACGATATTAAAAATCGTGTGGATCAGAGCAACGCCGAATCTGCCGGGGTTGTCTCCGAGGAAAGGCAGATCAAAGATCGCATCGGCGGCAAGATAGCCCACCATGAAAACGATCGTGCCGGTAATTTTGATGATGATATGCACCACAGAGACCTTCTTCGCCTCCTTGGTGACGCCAACGGAAGACAGCAGTGCCGTAGCGCAGGTGCCGATGTTCGCACCGAGTACCAGCGGAATGGCACTGGCAACGGTAATCCGTCCGGTCACAGTCAGTGCCTGCACGATACCGATGGTCGCCGCAGACGACTGGATGATGCCGGTAAACAGCGTGGAAATCGCCACCGCGAGCAGCGGATTGTCAAACGCGGTGAGCATGGCGCGGAAGGCGGGATTGTCCTGCAGTCCGCTCATTGCATCACTCATGAAGGTCATGCCGTACATCAGAACGGCAAAGCCCACCATGATCTTGCCCAGATCCTGCCGTTTGGTCTTCTTGGACATCATGATGAGGACAGCGCCGATGATCGCAATGATCGGCGAGAAGTTCTTCGGCTTTAAAAGCTCCATCAGACCGCCGCCCTCAACGCCTGACAGAGATGTGATCCAGCTCGTCACGGTCGTGCCGATGTTGGCACCCATGATGACATTGATCGTCTGGTCAAAGAGCATCAACCCCGAGTTGACAAGACCGACCAGCATAACGGTCATGGCAGAGGAGGACTGGATCGCGACCGTGATGCCCGCACCCAGACCCATGCCGAGAATGGGGTTGGCTGTCGCCTTCTTCAGCGAACGCTCCAAAGAGCCGCCTGCCATCTTGCCCAAACCGCCGGACATAACATTCATGCCGTATAGGAAAAACGCAAGACCGCCGATCAGCTCCAGCGCGGCAAATAACACCTGCATATGGTATTCTCCGTTTCCTGTTTTTTCTGCGCATAGGTTTCCCTATCTCCGCATTTATACTATAAAATATTCGCTGTGTGAAGTCAAGTATTCTGCGTTTCGTCCGATTTTGCGCAGAAAAAAGCAAAAGCCTGACGGAAAGCTCCGTCAGGCGGAATATCATCCAAATTTTGCTTACGCCATGGCGTTGATCTTCAAGGTCATGCTGCTCTTCTTGCGGGCTGCATTGTTCTTGTGAAGAATACCCTTGTTCACTGCCTTGTCGACAGCGACGACTGCTGCGGTATAAGCAGCACCGGCCTGCGCCTTGTCACCGGAAGCGACAGCGGCGTCGAACTTCTTGATGGTGGTCTTCAGAGCGGACTTTTCCATCTTGTTTTTCTCGTTGGCGATACGGGACAGAGAAACTCTCTTCTTCGCGGACTTGATGTTGGGCATGAATTGCACCTCCTCATACGGTGATTATCTGTAAACCGTTCGTTTTTTCTTCACGCAGAAATACATTATAGCGGGGAAAGTCCATAAAATCAATAGTTTTTTTCATAAAAATGCAAATAATTTTTTGCAGGCATCCGAGGACGGAAAAAGGACGGGGAGAATGAAAGCGAAAGGATAGGCAAGGCGGACAAAGCGGCTTGGGAAGTTGCACAATCCCACAAATTTGTTGAAAACGCATTATGTAAACCGCGTATACAGACCATGCAATTTTTCTGCACAGGTCAGGCTGTGCAAAACCCTGTGCAAAATGTGCAAAACTGTTGAATATCAAAGGAATTTTCAACCAACCCCTGCCGCGAGCTGGGGTATTTACGGTGCATAATTGCGCGGTAAGCGGACATGCTTCGGTTGCGATAATACCGGAATTCAGAACATAAGAGAGTATTATGTAAACTAAACAGTGTAATTTCGCGTCGAAAAAGTTTGCTTTTTCCGTCTTCAAGTCGAATCATTAGGGCAACCTGATGTGACATTCATTTCGCCTTCCGCGATTTGTCCGTCGAAGTGACGAATTTTCCCGTTTTTCGCAAATTGCCGTAAATATATGCGGGAATGAAAACCGTTTCTTGGGAAATACTGTTTTTGATACAGAAAACAGGAGGACGGTTATGCAGGGGAAGGTCGAAATCTGCGGCGTCAATACGGCGCGGCTGAAAACGCTGAAAAATGACGAAATGGTGCGTCTGCTCCGGCTGTCACAGCAGGGCGATGAGGACGCACGGCAGCAGCTCATCGAGGGAAATTTGCGGCTGGTGCTGTCGGTCATTCAGAAATTTCTCGGGCGCGGGGAAAATCCGGACGATCTGTTTCAGGTCGGCTGTGTCGGTCTGTTAAAGGCCATTGCTAACTTCAATACTGACCTGAATGTTAGGTTCAGTACCTATGGAGTTCCGATGATCGAGGGCGAGGTTAAACGGTATCTGAGGGACTATAGCGCCATCCGCGTATCGCGCAGCGTGCGCGATACGGCGTACCGCGTCCTGCAGTGCAAGGAGGCGATGCTTGCCGAGGGTACCCGTGAGCCGACACTGGAAGAGATCGCGAAGCGGCTGGAATTAAGCACGGAGACGGTCTCCAACGCAATGGACGCGATCGCCGCGCCGGTGTCGCTGTACGAGCCGGTCTATTCCGACGGCGGCGACCCGCTGACGGTGATGGATCAGGTGCGCGACACCAAGAACACCGACGAGAAGTGGCTTGAACGCATCGCCCTGCGCGAGGCGATCTCCGCGCTCAATCCGCGCGAAAAGCGCATCTTAGCCCTGCGCTTTTTCGACGGAAAAACGCAGATGGAGGTCGCAGGATTGGTCGGCATCTCCCAGGCGCAGGTCTCCCGCCTGGAAAAGAACGCCATCACCAGCCTCCGCAAAGCCATCTGCATCTCATAAGCATCAAAATATGCGGTGCGTCCCGTTTTGGGACGCACCGCATCAGCGTGTCGAAAAACCCTTTTCGACACGCTGACCGATGGGCAATCCAGCAAAGCGATTGCCCATCGGAGAGGAAGCGCAACGGAATGATTGAGCTTTGCCGCTTGCGGCGAAGCGAAGAATATGCAGTTTGCGCTGACGAAGTTGCGCAGTAAGTCAA
>PITX01000119.1 GCA_017577345.1 Clostridiales bacterium | reverse complement strand
TAGCAGGGCATAGGGACTTGCCTGATATTCGCCGTCGCGGAATTTCTTTTTCAGATCGGTGCCCCAGTCAAAATAGCGGAACGCGATCCTACTGTTTTTCTGAATTGCCTCGTGAATAGCATCCACATTCGCAAAGCCGTCCTCCGCCGTCGTTTTCACGCGGCCTGCCAGTACGATCTCCCTGCGCAGCAGTTCGGATTCGTGTGAGCTTGAGAGCGCTGCAAGCTTTTTGATCAGCTCGGCAGAACGCCTGGGGGACAGAAATCGGGACGACAGCACGGCATCGACCAGAAGCTTTAACTCCGATAGCTCAAAATCGCGCTGTGCTACATAGTAGCCGCCGTGATTGCCGCGCCGGTAGAGCACCTCCGTCCCGTACTCATTGAGAATGCGGATGTCGTCATAGACGCTCTTGCGCTCGGCGTGGATGTCCTTTGACGCAAGGAAATCGATCAGCCGCTGCACCGTGGCAGGATGCGCCGCATCCGTATTCTGCCGCAGGTAGTCGCGCAGATACAATAGCTTCAGTTTCTGATTCTCCGATTTTGCCATATGATCAACTCCCCTCAACATAATTACAATACCATAAACCGGACTGTAATTGCAACACCAATGTTTCCGCACTTGACGATTGACGAACTTCGTGGTATCTTATAAATAAATATGGAGGACAGGAGAAAAGCCGTGAAACTGCACCGAAATCAAAAGTATTTCAAATGGGGTCTGACCGCGTTTCTTGTCATCGTGGCGGCGTTGCTGTTTTGGATCGTTTTCTCCAACCTCACGGGCTTCTATGATGTGATTCTCGATCTGGTCAGCATCCTTGCGCCGATCATATACGGATGCGTTTTTGCGTACCTCATGAATCCGGTGATGAAGCTCACGCAGAAGCTGATGGTCAGGCTTCTGTCTAAGACCAAACTCAGCGAAACTAAGGCGGAGAAGATCAGCTTCATCGTCGGCGTATGTATCGCCGTGATCGCTTTGCTTGCACTGCTGTATGCCCTGATTGCGCTGATCGTGCCGAATTTGGTCAGCAGTCTGGAAGAACTGCTGCAGCCGCAGAGGCTGGAGCTTTACGGGAATAAAATCACGGACTGGATCAATGCGACCTTTGTCGGAACGCCGGTTGAGGCATGGTTCCACGAAAATCTGGACAGCCTGCTGAATTTACTCCGGGATACGCTCATGCGGATTGACCTTGCCTCTTTTATCGGCAGTCTGACCAGCTCTGTTTACAGCGTTGTCATCAGCGTTTTCGATGCGCTGATCGGCATTATTGCAGCGGTTTATGTGCTGATTTATAAGAAGAGGCTGTGCTCTCAGGCAAAGAAGATCACAATCGCGGTCTTTAACGCGAAGCATGCAGACCGTGCTTTTGAGATTGCCCGCCGCACAAATAAGATTTTCGGCGGTTATGTCATCGGCAAGATCGTGGATGCACTGTTTGTCGGCGTGGTAACCTATATCGCCATGCTGATCATGGGTATGCCCTATGCACCGCTGATCGCCACGCTGATCGGTGTGACAAATATCATCCCGTTCTTCGGTCCGTTCCTCGGCGGCATCCCAGCCGCATTGCTGCTCCTGATTGAAAGTCCGAGTGATGCGCTGATTTTTGTGATTTTTATTGTCGTCCTGCAGATGATCGATGGCAATATCATTGAAAACCGTATTCTGGGCGAACAGCTCGGCATCTCCGACCTGTGGGTCCTGGTGGCGATCCTGCTGTTCGGCGGTGTCTTCGGCTTCGGCGGTATGCTGCTCGGCGTACCGATTTTCGCTGTCATCTACACGCTGATCGATGATGCGGTGAATACCCGTCTCAAGCGTAAGCGCTACCCGACCGATACGGAAATTTACTACTCCTTGGAGTCGGTGGAAAAGCTGCCGGTGGAACCGCTGCCGAGCTATTCCTATGTATCCGTTGACCCTGCCTATGATTTGCAGGCAGAGCCGGAGGAAGAAGACGATTACTACGACGATTACGACGAATAACGACTGTTTCGGGGGCTGAGTTCAGCCCCCTTTCCCATAAAGGAGGTGCAGATGTGTTTCTACAGACAGTCAACGCATTTTTTCAGACAGACGGCAAGCAAATCGCGCAGGTGTTCTGCACCGTATGGAGCTTTCTTGCACCTGTACTGGGCATATTGATCCTGTGGCGATGCGTCAAACCTCTGCTGCGCTTCCGCAGAGAGCCGGAAACCTGGGCGTGGCTCGTCATGCCGGACGGTCAGCAGCTCCCCGTGACGCACTGGGAGAACATCATCGGCCGCTCCAAGGGTTGTGATATCATTGTGAATATTTCCACGGTCTCCCGCAACCATGCCGTTCTGACGCGCTATGATGACGGAAGCTGGTCGCTGACGGACATCGGCTCACGCGGCGCAGTCTCGGTCAACGGAGAGCCTGTGGATGTCTGTGCGCTCAATTACGGCGATGTGATCTCTTTGGGCGGCGTGGAAATGGTGCTTGCACCGACGACGGCGGAGGAGGTCGAGGAGCAGAGATACTACCGCACAAGACCTGCATCCATGGCAAGCCCCGGTCTGACGCTGTTTCTTCTGACGGTTTTCCAGCTTCTGACAGCACTGCAGTTCTGGATGAGCAGTAAGCCGGATGAGGTTTTCTATTCCGTCTGCGGCGTGCTTGCACTCTGCGCTCTGAGCTGGCTGCTGTTTCTCACACTGAAGATCATGCGGCGCAGCAGCTTTGAGGTGGAAACGCTTGCGTTTTTCCTCTCTACCATCGGCTTGGCGGTCATCGCCTCGTCCGATGCACAGTCTATCACTAAGCAGCTTATCTGCGTTGTGGGCGGCATTTTAATCTATCTGATTTTGGGCTGGTCACTGCGCGACCTTTCGAGGGCAAAACGCTTCCGCTATATCGCGGCGGTGGGCGGACTTCTGCTGCTTGCGGCAAACCTTGTCCTCGGACGCGAGATCAACGGCGCAAAGAACTGGATCGCCATCGGCTCCATGTCCTTCCAGCCGTCCGAGCTTGTAAAGCTCTGCTTCATCTATGTCGGCGCATCGACGATGGATCGTATCGTGACGAAGCGCAACCTGTTTTCGTTCATTATGTATTCCGGCGCGATTTGCGGCTGTCTTGCCCTGATGAATGATTTCGGCACCGCTCTGATTTTCTTTGCGGCACTGATCGTTATCTGCCTGATGCGCGGCGGCAGCTTTTCCGCGATCTCTCTGCTTGCAACGGTGGCGATCTGCGGTGCGATATTGCTTCTCGTGATCGACATTCCGCCGCATGTCATGCGCCGCTTCTCCACCTGGGGGCACGCATGGGACGATCCGCTCGGCGGTGGCTACGATCAGGTCAAATCCATGATGTGCATTGCCTCCGGCGGACTGTTCGGCCTCGGCGCGGGCAACGGCATGTTCACCCATTATGTCATGGCAGCGGATACGGACTATGTGTTTGCCTATGTCTGCGAGGAATGGGGCCTGATTTTGGGCATCCTGCCGATTCTGGCGATCATCGTCCTCGGCGTATTTGTTGCGCGTTCTGCCAGTGTGGGCAGAAGCAGCTTCTATACCATCGGTGCCTGTGCCGCTGTGGCGATCATGATGACACAGACGATTCTCAATGTGTTCGGCACGATGGATCTTTTACCGATGACCGGCGTGACCTTCCCGTTCGTTTCCAACGGCGGCTCCAGTATGCTCTCGTCATGGGGTCTACTTGCCTTTATCAAGGCGGCGGATACCAGACAGGATGCGAGCTTCGCGGTAAGGACGGCTCGATCCGAGGAGGTGCAGCCGTATGAGTAAGCTTGCAAGACGCGCCTGGTTTGCCTATTTTCTTGCCGCGGCTATGTTAGTCGGTCTGATCGTGATCCTTGTCCGCTACGCCGTCGGTGCCCCGGACTGGATGCCGTTTCAGAGCAACGGCCAGATCGTTGACCGCAGCGGGACGATGCTGATGGACTATACCGATGGACAATCCGAGCTTGCGGACAATGCCACCGTCCGCGCGGCAATGCTCCATATCCTCGGTGATACACAGGGCTATATCTCGCCGTATCTGCTCAATGAATACGGTGACGAAATGAGTGGCTATGACCGCCTCACCGGCACCCGTCATTCCGGTGACAGCTACGGCAAAATGAAGCTGACAGTCAGTGCCTATGCACAGCAGGCTGCCGTCTATGCCTTCGGCGGCCAGAAGGGGACGGTCGGTGTCTACAATTACAAAACCGGAGAGATCCTTTGCATGGTTTCTTCTCCAACCTACGATCCGCGCAATGTGCCGGATGTGGCAGACAATCCGGATGCCTATGAGGGTGTCTATGTCAACCGTTTCCTCCATTCCGCCTACGCTCCCGGCTCGACCTTTAAGCTCGTGACGGCGGCGGCAGCACTGGAGGAGATCGACGGAATTGAAAATCGCGTCTTCCATTGCGACGGAAGTGCTTTGATCGGTGATGAGGTCGTCATCTGCAACGGCGTGCATGGAGATATTGGCTTCAATGAAGCACTGTGCCAGTCATGCAATGTCGCCTTTGCGCAGATCGCACAGGAGCTCGGCGCAGAAACGCTTTCCAAATATGCCGATAGCTTCGGCGTGACCAAGAGCCTTGCTTTTGACGGCTTTGAGACGAAGAAGGGCAATTTCGACCTGAGCGATGCCACGACCTTTGAGGCGGCATGGGCAGGTGTCGGACAGTATACCGACCAGATCAATCCCAGCCAGTATATGACCTTCATGGGTGCCATCGCCAACGGCGGCGAGGCGGCAATAC
>PITX01000012.1 GCA_017577345.1 Clostridiales bacterium | reverse complement strand
TCTGTGCACCGCATGATTGCAGGAAGCCGATCAAGTCGCCGATTTCCGGCTCCTTTGCCGCGTTGCAGAGGATGACCTCTCCCTTACAGGCAAGTGCCGCCAAAATCAGGTTTTCCGTCGCCCCCACACTGGGGAACGGCAAGGCGACCGTACAGCCGTGCAGGGCTTTCCCTCTGCAATGCAGTGTTTCACCTTCATATTCACAGCTTGCGCCCGTCAGACGCAGTCCGAGCAGATGCAGGTCGATCGGTCGCTCCCCGAGGACACAGCCCCCGGGTGATGTTACGCTTGCCTCGCCGAAGCGGGCAAGCAATGCGCCGAGAAAAATGATCGCCGCCCGCATTTTTTTCATGAGCTCTGCCGGAATTTCCCGATTTTTCGCCGCGTATGTATCGACATACACAGTCGCTCCGCGTCGCTTTGCCGCACAGCCGAGTGCCTGCAGAATTTGCAGTGCCGTATCGACATCGGAAATCTCCGGGCAGTTGTGAATGGTATATTTCCCGCCGCTGACCAAAGTCGCGGCCAAAATGGGCAGTGCGCTGTTTTTTGCGCCGTGGATCGTCACAGCGCCTTCCAGCGATCTGCCGCCGATAATCTGATACGCCCCCATAGGCAAACCTCCGTAACGGAAATTTGCCCCATTCTATGCAAAAAGAGCGTTCAGCGTGTTTTTGCAAGCTCCTGTATGATCTGATAGATTCGTTCTGCCGAGTCGATCACTGCAATGTCACGCAGGGCACTGCGCATTTTTTGGCAGCGCTCTCTGTCCTCTAAGAGTTCCTTTGCCGTCCGGTAAAGCACCTCAGCGTCGCAATCGCTTTCGCGAATCACGATTGCTGCACCGCGCTGCTCCAAGATCCGCGCATTTTTCTCCTGATGGTTATTCGTCACATTCGGAGAAGGCACGATGATGCACGGCGTTCCCGCCGCGGCAATTTCATTGAGGGTCGACGAACCGGCACGGCTGATAAACAGGTCTGCCGCCGCCATGACTGTTGGCATATTGTAGATGTATTCCTGCATCTGCACCAGCGGGTGCGATGCAAGGTCAACACCGAGATTTTTCACATAATCCGGCATCCAGTGCCAGCCAAAGGAACCGGTCGCATGGATGTGGTGATATTTGTCCTCCGCACATTCCAGCTTCATGAACTGTGCGATCTTTTTGTTCATTTCTCTTGCGCCGAGACTGCCCCATGCCGACACGATCAGCGGCTTATCGTCCAGTCCCAGCTCTTTTCTTGCATCCTCACGCTTCGTAAAGACAAATTCCTCGCGCACCGGCATTCCGACGGGAATAACGCGGTCTGCGTTCTTATATTGCGATTTGCTTTCGGCAAAGCTGACTAAGATTTTATCCACCTTGTCGCAGACCAGCTTCGTAGCAAGTCCGGGTACGGCATTTGCCTCATGCAATGCGGTGGGAATTTTGTTCTTCACGCCCTGCCGCAGCATCGGATAGCTCGCATAGCCGCCCGTGCCGAGAATGACATCCGGTTGAAATTCCTTGATGATCTGATTTGCCCTGCGCAGTGCCTGACGGATAATTATGACCGCCTTGGCATTGTGCCAGAGTGCCGTCGGTTTCAGGCTGCGCAGATAGTTGGAGATTTTTACGGTTTCGATGCGGAAGCCCTCACGCGGCACCAGCTCCGTTTCCATGCCGTCGTCCGCACCGACAAACAGGATGTCGCAGTCCGGCTTGCGCTCTTTCAGTATCTTTGCGACTGCGATTGCCGGATTGATGTGGCCTCCGGTACCGCCGCAGGTAAATACGACCTTCATGGGCAGGCTCCTTTACTTCGGACTTTGGGAAATACTGCGGGAAATATTCAGCACGATGCCGCATTCGGCAAGCTGCATGATCAGTGCCGTACCTCCCGAGGAAAAAAACGGCAGGGATATACCGGTCGATGGCAGCAGATTTGTCACGACTGCCACATTCAGCACGACCTGGATGGCAAGCAGGGTCGTAAGCCCTGCGGCAAGCAGCATCGAAAAGCGGTCTCGGGCGTGAATTGCGATCCAGAAGCCGCGGATGATCAGCAGGGCAAACAGCAAAAGAATGGCGATCGCCCCGATGAAGCCAAGCTCCTCGCAGACGATGGAAAAAATGTAATCGTTGTGCTCCTCCGGCAGATACAGGTATTTCTGACGGCTCTTGCCGAAGCCGAGCCCGAGCAGTCCGCCGGAACCGATGGCATATTCGGACTGCAAAATCTGTAAGCCCGTATCCAACGGGTCTGCCTCCGGATTTTGCCATGCGCTGATACGGTCACCCGTATACCCGCCGCTCAAAAGCAGAAACAGCAGCACCGCTGTTCCCACTGCGGCGACGATGCCGAGATATTTCAGATTGACACCGCCGATCGCCATCATGCAGAAGCAAAGAGCAGCAATGATGATCGTCGCGGAAAAATGCGGCTCTAAAACCAGCAGAACTGCAATGACGAGCATTGCCGCCGCACAGAGCAGGAAAACGCGGAAAGAGCGGATTTCCTTCTGATAGCGCGTCATAACGACGGAAAGTGACAGTATCAGGGAAAATTTAGCGACCTCTGAGGGCTGAAACTGCGTAAAGCCGAGGTTGATCCAGCGCGTCGCACCGTTGACATTCGTTCCGACAAGCAGAACTGCCGCCAACAGCAGCACCGTCACGCCGTAAATCACACGCGAAAGCCTCCGGTACCAGTCGTACGGCACGCGGCTGACCGCGAACAGTACGGCAATGCCTGCCGCCGCAAAAACCAGCTGACTGGTAAAATAGCTGGCGGAGTTGCCGGTGATGTAATATGCCCGCGCGTAACTGGCAGAAAACAGCATGATCAGACCGATTGCTACAAGAAGCAGCGTCAGGAGTAAATACGGCAGGTCGATGACGCCGAGGTCACTGACCGTAGCACGCCTTGTGAGTTCTTCCGTATTTGACTTTCCTTTTCGGATCAAAGCTGCACCTCCATCGCAGAATCAGAGAACAGGGTCAAAACCAAACGCGTACACCGAACCATGCGACAACGCACATGAGCACGGTGACAAGGACGAAGACCGTCCAGATTTTCACTTCCGACCAGCCGCACATTTCAAAGTGGTGGTGGATCGGAGCCATCTTGAAGATCCGCTTTCCGTGGGTCAGCTTGAAGTAGCCGACCTGCAGGATATCGGAAAGAGTCTCGATGATGTAAATCAGTCCGACAAGGAGCAGTACCAGCGGCATATCCAGTGCGAATGCCATGCCGACTACAGCACCGCCGAGGAACAGTGAGCCCGTATCGCCCATAAAGACCTTTGCCGGATGGAAATTATAGCACAGGAAGCCTCCTAAGCCGCCGAGCAGTGCAGCGGGAAAGGTCGCAAGTCCTGCCCGCTTCATGCTCATAGAGACCAAAACGAAGAATGCCATGACCGGCATCGTAACACCGGATGCCAGTCCGTCGATGCCGTCGGTCAGATTGACCGCATTTACACAGCCGACGATCGCAAATACGGCGACTGCCAGATACAGCAGGGGCGGCACATGCGCGACAGGCTCTTTGACAAAGGGGATATACAGGTCGTATTTCAGTGCGCCGGTGAAGTGCATTGCGGCAAGGAAAATCGCCGATGCAATCACCTGCAGCAGCAGCTTCTGTACGCCGGTCAGACCGAGATTGCGCTTCTTTTTTACCTTAATAAAATCGTCGTAGAAGCCGATGAGACCGAACATCAAAGCAAGTGCCAGCACGAGCAAATGGCTGTAATCGCCCTCTCGCATCGCGCACCAGCCGGTAAACACGCACAAAACAGACGCAGCAATGAACATCAGACCGCCCATGGTCGGTGTACCCGCCTTTCCGTTGTGCCACTTCGGACCGACCTCGCGGATAGACTGCCCCGCTTTCAAAGCGCGCAGTGCGGGAATCAGCACCTTCCCGAGCAAAAGTGCAAGCACAAAGCCTGCAATGACGGAAATCAGTACCGTCAAAAGCGTTTCATCCATGATGTTTCCCTCCGATTTCGCCGGTATCGAGGCTTTGGAGCACCCGCTCCATCTTCATGCCGCGGCTTCCCTTGACGAGCAGGGTGTCACCCGGCTGAAGCACCGCCTGCAGAGCGGCGGTCAGTGCCTCATGCGTGTCGAATTTCCGGGCTGTTTTCAGCCCTGCCTCCAACGCGCCGCGAATATATTCTTCGCTGTTTTTGCCGTAGGCAAAGAGCATATCCGCCGTTGCGGCGACCTCTCTGCCGACAAGATAATGTGCCTGCGGTGCAAACGCACCGAGCTCCAGCATCCCGCCCAAAACGGCGATTTTTCTTCCCTGTGCGCGGTCAAGCACCTTGAGCGATGCCCGCATGGACTCCGGTCCCGCGTTGTAGCAGTCCTCGATGATATGCAGACCGTCACGGTCATATATTCTCTGCCGCATTCCGGTATTGTGAAAGTCCTTCAAGCCTTCCCGGATCTGTTCCGGTGTCAGTCCGCAGTACAGACCCACCGTGACTGCGGCAAGCGCATTGACAACATTGTGCTCACCGACAACGGGCAGCTCGATCGGGATTTCCTTTCCGAAGCCGATGGCTGTAAAACTGGTGCACTTTTCCTGAAATTCTATGTTCTCCGCGTAGACGGTGTTGTGTTTTCCGAGTCCGAAGGTCAGCGCATGGTATTTTTCCGTGACCGTGGACAGCAGGTCGTTATCGCCGTTGAAAATCGCAATGCCGCCCGGGCGCAGTCCCTCTAAGATCTCCAGCTTTGCCTTGAGAATACCCTCCCGTGAGCCGAGATTTTCAATATGCATCTGTCCGACATTGGTAATCACTGCAATGTCGGGCTGCGCAAGGCTTGTCAGCAGAGACAGCTCTCCGAAATGGTTCATTCCCATTTCCAGAACCGCCGCCTCGCAATCCTCGTCCAGACCGAGCAGGGTCACCGGAAGACCGATTTCGTTGTTGAAGCTTTCCTCTGTCCACTGCGTCATCATCGCCGTTTTCAGCACCGCGGCGATCATGCCCTTTGTTGTCGTCTTGCCGACACTGCCGGTGACGCCGACGGATATGAAATGCAGAGATTCGCGCCATGCACGGGCGATCTTCTGCAGTGCAGTTACTGTATCGTCCACATAGATCGCCGGAATTGCGGCATCCAACGGCTTGCTTGCCAGCACTGCCGACGCGCCGTGCTGCATCGCATCAACTGCAAATTCATGGCCGTCTCTTGCGCCGACGATGGCGATAAACAGTTCCCCCGGCTGCAGCCGTCTTGTATCAAAATTCGCACCGCTGAACGCAAGCTCGGCATACTCCGGTGCAACCGTTCCGCCGCACCACTGTGCCGCCTGCTTCAGGGTTATTCTTCCGTTTCGCATAATGCCGCGGCTACCTCCTCGCGCTCATCCAAATGCGTTTTTTCCGTGCCCAAAATCTGATAGGTTTCATGTCCCTTGCCGGCAAGCACGATCACATCATCCTTCTGTGCAAGGTGCATGGCAAGGCGGATCGCCTTTCGGCGGTTTTCCTCCACCAGATAGGGCGTTTCGGTCTCCTGCATTCCTGCAAGGATCTCATTGATGATTGCCATGGGCTCCTCCGTTCTGGGATTATCGGAGGTCACGATGACATAATCGGCAAATTTCACCGCAATTCTTCCCATTTCGGGACGCTTCGTGCGGTCACGGTCACCGCCGCAGCCGAAGAGCGCGATCAGTCTGCCCTTGCAGAAGTCACGCACGGAGCAAAGCACCTTTTCCAGTCCGTCCGGCGTATGCGCGTAGTCGATCAGAACGGTATAATCCTTGCCCGGTGTCGGGACGATCTCAATGCGTCCCTTGACCGCTTTGGTCAGAGAGAGGGCGTTTACCGCGCTGTCAAGCGAGATGCCGAGCTGGCGGGCAATGCCCAAAGCGATCAGCGCATTGCTGACCGTAAAGCGTCCGGGAATGCCAAGCCGCAGATGTGCCCGCTGCGTTCCCTCGCAGACATCCATTTCGATATGATCCGCACCGAGTTCAACATGCTCTGCGTAAAGATTTGCATTGCAGCCAACTCCGACAGTATACACGCTGCAGGTCGATCCGTCAATCATCGTTTTGAACGCAGTATCATCTGCGTTGAACACGCCCTTTTCGCAGTTGCGGAACAGAATTGCCTTTGCCCTGCCGTAATTTTCCATCGTTCCATGAAAGTCCAGATGATCCTTGGTCAGGTTGGTAAATGCGCCGACCCGATAGCGGATATTCGCCACGCGATGCAGATACAGCGCATGGGAGGAAACCTCCATGACAACATGGCTGCAGCCTGCATCCCGCATTTTTGCAAGAAGTCCCTGCAGTTCATAGCTCTCCGGTGTCGTACGCTCCGTCTGCAGCACCTCGTCGCCGATCATATTGCAGATCGTGCCGACCAGTCCGACCTTTGCGCCGATGCTGTTTTCCAAAAGCGATTTCAGAAGGTAAGTCACGGAGGTCTTGCCGTTCGTACCGGTCACGCCGATCACCTGCATTGCCTCCGACGGATTGCCGTACCGGTTTGCGCCGAGCTTTGCCAGCGCCTCTCTGGAGGAACGCACCCGCACCCATGGCACATCAGTCGGCATCTCGCGTTCGCACAGCACCAATGCCGCGCCGTGCCGGATGGCATCGGGAATATACTTGTGACCGTCCGTTGCATAGCCGGGGATCGCCACAAACAGGTCGCCCTGCGTAACCTCGCAGGAGGAATAGCGTACGCCGCTGATTTCCATATCCATCGGTGCGTTGGTCTCCAGTATTTCAATGTCCTTCAGCAGCGATTGTAATTTCATGTGTTTCTCCTTTTTTCAGTCCATTGCCGTGGTGTCGGCAAAGAGCACCGTCACGGTCGTACCGCGCTCCACCTGCGTGCCGGGCGGTATATCCTGCGCAGTCACGACGACATGCCACTGGGTCGAATCCGTTCCCTTTGCCTGCAGATACAGTCCCAAATCGTTCAGTGCCCGCGTTGCCTCCTCCACCGTTTTTCCAAGCAGATCCGGCACGCTCACCTGCTGTGTGGGCATGGTGTCATCGGTATACAGAAGGACGGTGGAGCGTCCGGGAAGCTCCCTGCCCGCTGCGGGGATCTGGCTGACCACACGGCTGCCGCTTCCGATGACGCGGCAGTCCAAAGAAGCTTCCTTCAGTGCGGCAGCAGCCTCACTTTGCGTCATGTCCCGCACATCGGGCATACGGACACTGACGCGGTAAAGATCGCCGTCCTCATATTCCGGCTCTACGCCGAGGTAAGGTAAGATATCTTCAAATACGGCTGCGACGGTCGGTGCCGCCATCACGCCGCCGGAAATATAGATTCCGCTTGCAGGATTCGGGGTATCGAGCGCGATCAGAACGACATAGCGCGGATCCTGCATCGGCGCGATACCGACAAAGGATACGATCTTGTCATTCGTCAGCTGTCCGTTTTCCTCGCGCTGATCGGTCTTTTCCGCCGTACCGGTCTTGCCGCCGATGCGGAAGCCGACGACATTGGCGTTCTTCGCCGTGCCCTCGGTGACGACTGACTCGATCAGCTCACACATCGTTGCGGAGGTCTCCTCGGAAATGACCTGCCGGATCACCGTGCGTTCCTGCTGTCGGACGGTGTTGCCGTTTTCATCTATCACCTGTGAGACAACATAGGGCTTGAGCAGATAGCCTCCGTTAATGACCGCAGAGACGGCTCTGACAAGCTGGATCGGTGTCGGCTTGACGGTCTGACCGAAGGATGTCGCGATCAGATAGCTGGTGCCGTAGGTGTCGTAATCGGAAAGACGCTCCTTCGTGTGGAAAATGCCGCCCGATTCACCGGGCAGGTCAATTCCCGTCGGCTCCATCAGCCCGAATGCCTTGCAGTATTCGTATAGCGTTTCACCGCCGATTTTCAGTCCCATGTGCGCAAAGGCAAGATTGCAGGAATTCTGCAACGCCTGCGCCGTGGTCTCCGAGCCGTGCCCCTGATGCCGCCAGCAGTTGAGCGGCTGGGAACGACCCTCGAATTTTTCTTTGCCGCCGCAGAAAAAGCTGTCATGCAGTGTCACTGCGCCGCAGTCGAGTCCAGTGGCAAGCGTCAGGAGCTTGAAGGTCGAGCCCGGCTCGTAGCCGTCGGAAACGCAGCGGTTGCGCCATTGGTGCAGTCGCTCCGTCGCAACGGCACTGTTGTAGTCATCCAGTGCCTGCTGACGCTCCGGAGAATTCTCCGGCAGCTCCATGGCGGCATCGTACAGGCTCTCTAATTCCGCGTCCTTTTTCGGGTCAAAAATTTTAAGGTACTGATTTGGGTCATAGCCACCGATCGTGGACATTGCCACGATCTCCCCGGTCTGCGCATCCATCACGATGCCGAAGGCACCGTTTTGCACATCGTAGCGGTCAATTGCATCGCGCATCTGCTTTTCCAGTGCGCGCTGCACCGTCAGGTCGATCGTCAGCACCATGCTGTCTCCGTCCGTTGCCTCGTAATAGGTTTCGTAGGAGTACAGCATTTCGGTCTCATTATTGCCCTTTGTCGTGATAACTGCGCCCGCAGTCCCCTCCAAGGTGCTGTTATAATATGCCTCCAGCCCCTCTGAGCCCTTGTTTTCCACATTGGTGAAGCCGAGAAGCTGGGAAGCGACCTCGTGGTTCGGGTAATAGCGCAGGGAGTCTGGCTCCAAATGAACGCCGACGATATTATTATCGCTGACGAACTGCCGTACCGCGTCGCAGACCTCCTGCGGCTGCTTGCGGCGCAGCACCTTGTAGCGCATGGATCTGTCCTCTGCCTGCTTTTTGATGTACGCCTCGTCCAGATCCAGAATTTCAGACAGGTTGCTTGCCAAAAAGTCGATATCGACCTTGTTTTGGTACAGCTCCAACGGGTCAAGAAAGATGTTTTCGACACCTGCAGATGCCGCCAGCACCTCCATATTCCTGTCATAGATCGTCCCGCGGCTTGCCGTCACACTGGTAGAGCGTGTCTGATTGCTGATTGCCTTGGACTGGTAATACTCGTGGTCGATCAGCATCAGCTTGACCAGTCTGCCCGTCAGCACCGCAAACGCCGCAATGCCCAAAAGGAGCAGGAGCGTAAAAACCCCTCTGCGGATATAGGTATCGGAAACGCTCTGCATCTTGCGCAGATGCTTTCTCCTTTGACTGGCTCTGGCTTGCTTCATTCATCTTCCCCGCTCCGGAATATAGTCCAAAAACATGGACGGCAATTGATTCACCGCCCATGCTCTGCTTGTTTACTATATTTGCAGGCTATGAGAAGTATTCCACCGCATCGCGGAAGACGCTGCGAAATGCGTCAAAAACCTGCTCAAATATATTGCGTTCTTCCGGTGCATCGAAAATCTGCGTGGTATCGCCGGCTGCAATTTCTATTTCGCGGATCTGTGACGGAAGTGCTTCGCGCATCCCGAGCTGTCGGGCACGCTGCTCCACCTGCCTTAGATCAAGGGATTGCTCATAAGTCGCCGTCAGGCGCTCCTGCTCCTGCGTCAGCGCCGCACGAGCCTCCTGCATGGCACTGATCTTGCTCTGCTCCTCGTACATGCGGACATAGCTGAAAACGACAAGCAGCAGCATGATAATTGCGACTGCACCGCCCAAGGCCGTGAACGGTGAAACGGCAAGCTTCAGTTTCTCCTTCGGCTTTTTCCGTGCCGGTGCATCGGGCAGTCTTTTGGGGTGCTCCAGCGGTCGAGCCGTGCTTTCCTGCGTCGTGTAGATATTATACGCCGCAGATCCGTTGGTACGGTATTGCTCTGCCACCGGGATCGCCCCCTCTCATCAGATTTTTTCCGCGACCCGCAGCTTTGCGCTTCTGGCGCGGGGATTTTCTTCTAACTCCGCTTCGCCGGAGATAATCGGTTTTCTCGAAATGATCCGTGCGATCGGCTTCTTTCCGCAGACGCAGACCGGAAATTCCGGCGGGCAGGTACAGCCTCTTGCCGCCTGCTGCATCTCGCTTTTTACAATGCGATCCTCCAAAGAATGGAAGGTGATCACGCACAGCCGTCCGCCGGGCTTGAGGCGGCGAAACGCCGTTTTCATCAGCTTGCTGACCGCGCCGAGCTCATCGTTGACCGCAATGCGGATCGCCTGAAAGCTCCGCTTGGCAGGGTGCTGCTTTTCGCGCAGTGCCTGCGGCGGCATCGCACTGCGGATGACATCCACAAGCTCAAGGGTCGTCTCGATTGGTGCCTCCCCGCGCTTTCTCACGATCGCTGCGGCGATCTGCGGCGCGTAACGCTCCTCGCCGTATTCGCAGAGAATTCTGCGAAGCTCCTCGGGCTGCCATGTGTTGACAACCTCGTAGGCAGTCAGTGCATCGTCTCTGTTCATGCGCATATCCAGCGGCGCATCTGCCATATAGGAAAAGCCGCGCTGTGCATCATCGAGCTGCGGGGAGGATACGCCCAAATCAAACAGCATTCCGTCCACCGCGTCAATGCCGAGGTCATCTAAAATGCGATCCAGCTCGGAAAAATTGGAATGTACCGTCGTCACGCGCTCTGCAAACGGTGCAAGCCGTATCGCAGCTGCTTCCAGTGCGACTGTATCGCGGTCAACGCCGATCAGCCTGCCTGTCATCAGGCGTTTTGCGATTTCATAGGAATGTCCGGCACCGCCAAGCGTTCCGTCCAAATATATCCCGTCCGGCCTGATCGCCAGACCTTCGATACACTCGTCCAACAGGACGGATTTGTGTGAAAATTCCATCAGAAGCCCAACTCTTCCATCACAGCGGCAATTGCCTCCGGTGTGAGGAACTTCTCCTCCTCCGCCGCATAGCGTTCCGCAGACCAGATTTCCGCACGCCCTGCCTGCCCGAGGAAGACGACCTCCTGCGCAATACCGGCGTATTCGCGGAAGGATTCCGGAAGCAGGAATCTTCCCTGCTTGTCCGGCTCACATTTTGCGACATTGGCAAAGAAGAAGCGCATGGCGCGTGCCTTGGAGGACGGCAGCTCGTTGCAATGATCGAGTATCTTCTGCCACTCCGCCTCTGGATAGACCGTCAGGCAGGCATCGGGTGCCTTTGCGACATAGAACGACGCACCCAGCTCTTCCCTGAGCTTTGAGGGAACGAACAGCCTTCCCTTTGCATCCAATGAGTGATGATATTTTCCGTACATTCCCTTCACCTCGCTCCATTTTGCTCATTTTTAATCCATTTTGCTCCACTACGCTTTCAGTATACTATCAAGTTGTGAAAAAAGCAATCACTTTTTCGCACATTCCATGCCATTTTTATGATTTTTTTCGGTATTTTCTGTCTGAAATCCGTATTTTTGAACATATGTTTTATGAATGACAAAAAAATACCCCGTATCTCACTTTCGAGATACGGGGTACATGAAAAACAGAGATCAGATTTTTCCCATTTCCTTCAGGAGCTTTTCCGGGGTCATCGGCCAGCTTCTGACCCAGACACCGCAGGCGTCATGGATGGCAATACCGATTGCCGGAGCCGCACCGTTGCAGGCGATTTCAGAGATGGACTTCGCGCCGAACGGACCGAATTTGTCATCCACATCAATCAGTACAGACTTGAAGTCGTCCGGTGCCTCGCCGATCATCGGCGTGCCGTAATCCGTCAGGTTGGCGTTGATGCACTTGCCGTCCTTGTCAAGGATCATATCCTCATAGAGGGAATGACCGATGGACTTCATGACTGCGCCGTACATCTGACACAGTGCCATTTCGGGATTGATCGGCGTGCCGGCATCCTGCAGAGCGTAGAACTTCTGCACCTTGATCTCGCCGGTCTTGACATTGACGGCGACCTGTGCAAAGTGTGCGCCGTACGGCACAGAGGATGCCGCCGTAACAAAGCTCCCGTGTGCGATCATCTGACCGCGGCCGGTGCCGCTGATTGCGGTGTGGGACAACTCGCCGTAGGAGATCGCCTTGCCGGACTTCTTGGAGAAGACCTCACCGGGCGCGCGAAGATCAAGATCGTCTTCGTTCTCCTCAAGCTGGAGAGCTGCTTCCTTCAAAATCAATTTCTTCAAATTCTGCGTTGCGACCAAAGAAGCGTTGCCGCTGAAGAAGGTGCCGGAGGATGCATATGCGCCGGTATCGAAGGCGCAGGAGTCAGTATCACCGGAAACGACTGTGATCCGGTCCATCGGGAGCTTCAGAATTTCTGCGACGATCTTTGCGGAGATCGTATCCAGACCGGTACCGAGATCTGCACCGCCGCTGTTGAGAATGACCGTGCCGTCCGTTTCCAGCTTGGCGATCGCTTCCGCATGGTCAAGTCCGGGCAGACCGCTGCCCTGCATGATCATGGCAAAGCCCTTGCCGATCTTCCAGTCGGGATCGTCGGAAACCTCCTTCTTGCCCCAGTCGATCATCTTGCAGCCCTTTTCAATGGCTTCGTCCAGACCGCAGGAGCCGACGGGAACAACATTGCCTTCACGGCCTTCGCCAAGACCCTTCAGGATCTCAAGCATATAGCCCTCTTCAACATGGTTCTTTTCGACCATCGCCTTGTAGTCAATGCCGAGCTTGTCTGCCAGCTCTGCCATCGCCATCATGATGCCGTAGGTGCCCTTCGGCGTACCGTAGCCCTGATATGCACCGGCAGGCGGCGTGTTGGTATAGAAGACCTTGAGGTCATACGCCATGTTGTCGACCTTGAACAGCGGCAGGGTCTTGGAGCAGCTGTTCATCGGGACGGTCAGGCAGTGGTTGCCGAAAGGTCCGGTATTGGCGCAGACCTCCATGAAGATTGCGGTGATCGTGCCGTCCTTCTTGCCGCCCATTTTAATTCTGGCGCGCATCGGATGACGGGTGGAGTTAGCGATAAACTCCTCTTCACGGGTATTTCTGTAATAAACGGGCTTGCCGGTGATCCATGCGGCATAGCCGGTCAGATCTTCTACGAGGATGTCCTGCTTGCTGCCGTAGCCGCCGCCGACTCTCTCCTTGATGACATGGATCTTGTTCTCCGGAATCCCGCAGACCCAGCTGACGATTCTTCTGACATGGTACGGCACCTGCGTGGAGCAGTTGAGCACCAGTCTGCCGTTTTCCACATGGGCATAGCAGACATGCGGCTCCAGCGGTGCGTGTTGGATCTGGCTGGTCTGATAGGTGCGGTCAACGATCGCATCCGCCTCGGCAAAGCCTTTCTCCATATCACCGATGCCGCCCTTGTTGGACGCGGCGATATTCTTCTGAATATTCGCACCCAGCGGGAACTGATAGACAACATCGCCCTCGCGCTCGTCACCGGCGCGGCTGTTGAATTCTTTCAGGTCAGCAGGAGCACCTGCATTGTACTTCACGGGGCCGTTGTGCACCAGCGGTGCGCCCTCTGCCATTGCTTCCTCTAC
>PITX01000118.1 GCA_017577345.1 Clostridiales bacterium | reverse complement strand
CCAATCCCTCAGTCAGCTTCGCTGACAGCTCCCTTTAGCAAGGGAGCCTTTCGGGTGCCAAACAAGAAGACCACACTGTATGACGGAACAGCGTCCGAAGCCTGACAGGGACAGATTGCCACAGTCGCGTTGCTCCTTCGCAATGACACGACTGAAAAACTTTCCGCGTAAACCGAGTTTGACATTTTGAGAAAACTTTCCGTTTCTGTCATTGCGAGGCTGACGAAGTCAGCCGTGGCAATCTGTGCCTATCAGATTTCGGATGTTTTCATTGGCGGGCGACCAATGGTCGTCCCTACGCACAATTTCGATAGATGCAGGGTGCGCTTTCATCGAAAGCGCACCCTGTGTTCTTTATTTTCTGCCTTTCGGGCGACCGCCGGTCGTGATGCCGAACTTCTGCCGGACGGCTTCCAGCTCTGTGAGCTGTTTTTCCGTCAGCAGACGCACCTCGCCGAGACCGCGCATATGCTCGTACATGATGACCGTATGCTCCAGACATTCCGTGCGGAACAGTGCCTGCGTCACATCTGCGCCCCAGGTGACTGCGCCGTGATGCTCCAAAAAGCAGCCGTTATACTCCTTGCAGTATTTCGCGGCATTCTCCGCAAGCATCGGCGAGCCGGTCACGGCGTAGGGTGCGCAGGGAATGACGCCGAGCTGAACGGCGGTTTCCAGAGAAATGGCAATATCAAAATCTCTGCCCTGCGTCGCAAAGGCAGTGGCGGCAGGGGAATGGGCGTGGACGACGCCGCCGATATCGGAATTTTCCCGATAAATTGCAAGGTGCATGGCGATCTCACTGGAGACCTTCCATGTTCCTTCGATCACCGAGCCGTCGGGTGCCAGATGCACGAGCATGTCCTCGGTCATGAAGCCCTTGGAGACGCCGGTGGGTGTTGCCCAGATCGTGCCGTCCTTCATGCGGGCGGAGATATTGCCGTCGTTGGCGGCGACATAGCCGCGCTGATAGAGCCGACGACCTGCCTCCAGAATGGATTCTTTTGCCTCACGGGCGGATCCGTATCTCATTTCTCCATTGCCTCCGGAAACAGCTTGCGGAAATTCTCCTCAAACGGAGCGCGGACGATGCCGCGTTCGGTCACGATGCCGGAAAGCAGCGTGTGATCGGTGACATCGAAGGCGGGGTTGTAGCATTCGACCTCCGGCAGAGCCATGGACTTGGCGTAGTGCAGGGTCTTGATCTCCTCGGGGTCACGAAGCTCGATGGGGATGTGATCTCCGTCAGGGCAGTCAAAGTCGATGGTGGTCGACGGACCGAGGGAGTAGACGGGAATGCCGTAGTAGTGGGCAAGCACGGCAAGTCCGGACGAGCCGATCTTGTTGGCGACATCGCCGTTGCGTGCGATGCGGTCACAGCCGAAGAAGACCGCCTGCACCTTGCCCTGCTTCATGACGATGGACGCCATGTTGTCGCAGATGAGGGTACAGGGAACGCCTGCCTTGGTCAGCTCGTAGCTGGTCAGGCGTGCACCCTGCAGCAGGGGACGGGTCTCATCGACCCAGACATGGATATCCATGCCCTTTTCCTTGGCGAGGTAGAACGGACCCTGTGCCGTGCCGTAACGGGAGGTGGCAAGCGGACCTGCGTTGCAGTGGGTGATAATGCCGTCACCGTCCTTGAGCAGGGAAAGACCGTATTCGGAGATCTTCCGGCACATTGCCATATCCTCCTCGTGGATCGCCTTCGCCTCCCTGGTCAGTGCGGCAAGAAGCTCCTGTCTGGAAGCGTCCTTATGCGCCAATACCACGCCGTCCATGCGCTTGAGCATACAGCCCAGGTTGACTGCGGTGGGACGGGAGGAGTTCAGATATTCGGAAAGACGGGTGTATTCTGCATAGAAGCCGTCAAAGTCCGCCGCCTTGATGTCCTTGGAGAGGACAGCCATGGCGTAAGCGGCAAAAATACCGATACAGGGTGCGCCGCGCACACGCAGCTTGAAAATCGCCTCCCACATCGTTTCCGCCGTGGTCAGGGTCAGATACTTCGTCTCGTTGGGCAGAAGCGTCTGATCGAGGACGACGATACTGCGTTCGTCGTCACCCAGACGGACATTGACCGCGTGGGTCACGGACTGCATACTCATTCCTTACAGACCTTTCCCATAGCGATGATGCTCTCCTTGACGAGCTGACGGAAGAAGGGAGCGACACGGTTTGCGGTGTCGAAGACCTCCTGATGGCTCAGCGGAACGGGAGAGATGCCTGCGGCGAGGTTGGTGATGCAGGAGATACCGCACACGCGCATACCGGCGTGACGACCGGCAGCCGCCTCACAGGCAGTGGACATACCGACGCTGTCGCCGCCCATCATGCCGATCATTCTGATCTCGGCAGGGGTTTCGTAGGTGGGACCGGTGAGCTGACAGTAAACGCCTTCCTGCACGCCGATGTTCAGACGGTCAGCCGTTGCCTTGATGACTTCGCACAGCTCCGGATCGTAGCACTTGCTCATATCCGGGAAGCGCGGACCGAGCTCTTCGATGTTCGCGCCGATCAGCGGGTTCGGGAAGAAGCTCATGATGTGGTCGCGGATGATCATGAAGTCACCGACATGGAAGCTCTTGTTGATGCCGCCGGCGGCATTGGTCAGGAACAGGACCTTTGCACCCATAAGACGCATCAGACGGGTGGGGAGCAGGACATCCTGAATGGAGTAGCCCTCATAGTAGTGGACGCGACCCTGCATGATGACGACCTTGACATCGTTGAAGTAGCCGAAGACAAAGCGTCCCTTATGACCTGCAACGGTGGAGACGGGGAAGCCTTCAATGTCATGATAGTCCACAGTGGCGACGGCTTCGATCTCATCGGCAAGTGCGCCGAGGCCGGAGCCGAGGATCAGAGCGACATCGGGAACGAAGTCGGTCTTTTCGCGTACACACGCGAGGCAGCGCTGTAATTTTTCGTAGGGTGTCATGGAAAATTCCTCCTGTATGTAAAAATAATCTTTGCTATTTTGAGCTCTGCTTCAGCCGCTCCAGCGCGGCGGAGAACTCCTCCGGCAATGCGCAGGAAACGGTGATCTCCTCACCCGAGCGCGGATGTACGAAGGTCAGCTCTCTGGCGTGGAGACATTGCGAGGTGAGACCCAGCTCCGGCTTTTTGATGCCGTAGATCGGGTCGCCTGCGATAGGATGATTGATATATGCCATGTGGACGCGGATCTGGTGCGTTCTGCCGGTTTCCAGCCGACAGCGCAGATGGGTATACTGCCCGAAGCACTCGATGACCTCCCAGTGCGTCACGGCATCACGGCTGTCCTTCTCCGTGACAGCCATGCGCTTGCGGTCGGACGGATGACGGCCGATCGGTGCATGCACCGTGCCGGAGTCTTCCTTGAAGCCGCCGCGCACGATACATTCATAGGTGCGCCGCAGGGTATGATCCTTGAGCTGCGCGGCAAGTGACTGATGCGCAAAATCGTTTTTCGCCACGATCAGAAGACCGCTCGTGTCCATGTCGATGCGGTGGACGATGCCCGGACGCCTTTCACCGTTGATGCCGGAAAGACTGTCGCCGCAGTGGTGAAGCAGGGCGTTGACGAGCGTGCCGTCCTCATGCCCGGCGGCAGGGTGGACGACCAGCCCCTTGGGCTTGTTGACCACCAGAACATCCGCGTCCTCAAAGACGATCTCCAGCGGGATGTCCTGCGCTTCGATGGCGACCTCTTTGACCTCCGGGAGCAGAATGTCGTACGCTCTGCCTGCCTCGGTTTTTCCGTTTTTCTTCACCGGCACGCCGCCGCAGGTGATCGCGCCCTGCTCCAACAGCCGCTGTACGGCACTGCGCGTCAGCTCGGGAAGCATCCGCGCAAGATACACATCCACGCGCTCACCGCCGGCTTCAGCTATGATCTTCATGCTTTTTCTCACGGTCAAAGAAGATTATGTAAACCAAAAGTGCGGCACAGCCGACGGTGATGAAGCAGTCGGCGATGTTGAACACGGGGAATTTGACGAAGTCGAATTCGATCATGTCCGTGACCTTGCCGCTTACAAGACGGTCGATCATATTGCCGATGCCGCCGCCGGCAATAAAGGCGAGGCAGACCCAATCAAACTTTTTCGTCAGCCATTTGCGCCGGATGATCACGGCAAGCAGGGCGAGGAACAGCACCATGATGAGGATAAACAGCCAGGTCTGTCCGCTGAGGATGCCCCAGATCGCGCCGTCATTTTCCGTGTGCGTGATGTGGAAGATGCCGAGCACGCTGTCAAGATGGGTGTGCATCGGAACGTTTGCCACGGTCAGTGCCTTTGTCCACTGGTCGAGACCGACGATCGCAGCAGCGATCGCCGCTAAGATTGCATAAAACATGTTATCACCCTGATTCGGTTTGAAACTTTTTACTCTGTGCCACTGCGAGCTGGTCGCAGCGGTTGTTTTTTTCGTTTTCGGCATGACCCTTGACCCAGTGCCAGCGGACCTCGTGCCGCTCCAGCAGGGGCAGCAGGGTCTCCCACAGGTCAATGTTGAGCGCAGGCTTCTTATCCGCCTTGCGCCAGCCGTTTGCACGCCAGCCGTAGACCCACCGCTTGTCCACCGCATCAAAGACATATTTGGAATCGGTGAAGATATCGACGGAACACGGCTCTTTGAGCGCTTTCAGCGCGAAAATTACGCCCGACAGCTCCATGCGGTTGTTGGTGGTCTCCTTTTCACCGCCGGACAGCTCCTTCTCACGCCCGTTCCATTCTAAGATCACGCCCCAGCCGCCCGGACCGGGATTGCCGGAGCAGGCACCGTCGGTATAGATCGTCACATGCTTCATT
>PITX01000117.1 GCA_017577345.1 Clostridiales bacterium | reverse complement strand
CTGCCGAGCTGTCAAAAGGAAGTCAGGGTACGATTTTTATCATTGGCGCAAGAAGAGCGGAAAACAGCAAGGATTACTTCTTCGTTGACGGTAACGATAACCCGATTGGCGACAAGCTGAACACGGCCTCCTCGTGGACATTGGCATACTGGTCGAACGGCGAGCCAACCTACGAATGGGAAGGCGCGCAGGAGTGGATCGTTGCGGTGGAGTATAACGCTGCCCGCGGCGGCTGGGCGCTCAACGACATCGTTGATAACCTCCCTTATCCCGCCGATCCGAACAGCCACGGAATCATTATCGAATACGAGCCGTAATCACAAGGAACTTTTTACAAAACGGAGCAGGTGAACGCCTGCTCCGTTTTTGCGTAAAAAACCTTGAAAAAACAAGAAAAAAGTGCTTGACCTGATAGATTTCTTGTGGTAGAATGTCTCTACCTGCGAAAATTGGGTTTTATTTTTGCGCCCATTTTTCACCCGCGGATGACACCCTGTAGTTTCGGTGTCAGCTAAATTCTTGATAGCCGTGGGAGTGCAGGGAGGCAAAAATTTAAGGAGGTGCCGAAATGCGAGTAAAGATCACCCTTCGCTGCAATGAGTGCAAGCAGAGAAACTACAACACCATGAAGAACAAAAAGAATGACCCTGACCGCCTGGAAATGAAGAAGTATTGCAGGTTCTGCAGAAAGCATACCGTTCATACCGAAACGAAGTAAGCGAAAGGAAGAAAAAAGATGGCAGAAGTTAACAAGAAGCCGAATTTCTTCGTCCGTACCGGTCGCAACATCGCCAAGTGGTTCCGCGAAATGAAGAGCGAGCTGAAGAAGGTCGTATGGCCCAACGGCAAGCAGATGGTCAACAACACGCTGATCGTTCTGGCATCCATTCTGGTTGTCGGCATCATCGTCTGTGTGTTTGACTTCCTCGCCGGCAAAGGACTTGGTCTGCTCAGAGCTCTGTTCCACTGATTCGGTATGGCAGAAGCAGCAAAATGGTATGTGGTGCATACCTATTCCGGTTATGAAAACACCGTAAAGGCGACCATCGAAAAAACGGTGGAAGCAAGACAGCTGCAGGACATCATCTATCAGGTCTCCATCCCGATGGAAACCGTCACGGAAGTCACCGATAACGGTCCGAAAACATACGACCGTAAGGTTTTCCCCGGCTATGTGCTGGTGAAAATGGTGATGACGGACGAAGCCTGGTACATTATCAAAAATGTCCGCGGTGTCACGGGCTTTGTTACCTCGGGCAGCACGAAGCCGACTCCTCTGACGGAGGATGAGGTTTATCAGCTCGGCGTAGAAAAGCGCGAGATCGTTGTCGGCTACGATGTCGGCGATACCGTCAGTATTGTGGACGGTCCGCTGACCGGCTTCAACGGAATCGTTGAAATGCTCGACATCGAAAAGAATAAAGTTCGCGTGACCGTTTCCATGTTCGGTCGCGAAACACCGGTTGAGCTCGAGCTCGATCAGGTGGAGGTTGTCTCCGAATAATCAGAAGATTCGGTCACTAACGTGGGAGGGGCTTGTCCCCGCCAAAAATACGCGCAAGCGTATCACCACATTTTTATTTGGAGGTGCTTATCATGGCACAGAAAGTTACTGGTTATATCAAGCTTCAGATTCCGGCCGCCAAGGCGACCGCTTCGCCCCCTGTCGGCCCGGCTCTCGGCCAGCACGGCGTCAACATCGCACAGTTCATCAAGGAATTCAATGACCGCACCAAGGATCAGGCCGGTTTCAAGATCCCCGTTGTGATCACTGTTTATTCCGACCGCAGCTTCTCCTTCATCACCAAGACCCCTCCGACCCCGACCCTCATTCTGAAGGCCATCGGTCAGGACAAGGGCTCCGGTGTCCCCAATAAGGACAAGGTCGGCACGATCACCAGCGCTCAGGTGCGCGAGATCGCCGAGAGAAAGATGCCGGATCTCACCGCTTCTACGATCGAAGCTGCAATGAGCATGGTTGCAGGCACCTGCCGCTCCATGGGCATTACTGTTGTTGACTAATTTGCTGCCGAGGCGATACGCCTCAATATGTGGGAGGACTTTTATTTCCGCATTTACCACTTTAAGGAGGATATAACATTGTTTAGAGGTAAGAAATATAAGGACAGCGCGAAGCAGATCGACCGCTCCGTGCAGTATGAAGTAGCCGATGCGCTTGACCTGGTCGTCAAGACTGCTCCGGCAAAGTTCGACGAGACTGTCGAAATCCACATCAAGCTCGGCGTTGACTCCCGTCATGCCGATCAGCAGGTTCGTGGTGCTATCGTTCTTCCGAACGGCACCGGCAAGACCCGCAAGGTTCTCGTTTTTGCGAAGGACGCAAAGGTTGACGAAGCTACCGAGGCCGGTGCTGACTATGTCGGCGGCATGGAGCTTGTTGACAAGATCACCAAGGAAAACTGGTTTGACTTTGATGTCGTTGTTGCCACTCCCGATATGATGGGCATTGTCGGTCGTCTCGGTAAGGTCCTTGGCCCGAAGGGCTTGATGCCTTCTCCCAAGGCAGGCACCGTCACTCCGAATGTCGGCGCAGCCGTCAAGGAAGTCAAGGCAGGTAAGATCGAGTACCGTCTCGACAAGACCAACATCATCCACTGCCCGATCGGCAAGGTTTCCTTCGGTGCAGAGAAGCTGACCGAGAACATGAATGCACTGCTGGGTGCCGTCATCAAGGCAAGACCGGCTGCTGCAAAGGGTCAGTATATCCGCTCCTGTGTCGTCGCTTCCACCATGGGTCCCGGCGTCAAGGTTGCAACCTCCAAGCTGTAATCTGTTAACGGACAAAAAGCGTGCAGTTCCTTTCGGAATTGCACGCTTTCTCAAACAGATTTTTGCAAAAAAGTCTGAAAATCAGGAAAAAGTTGTTGACAAACGCCGTATTTCTGTTATAATAACTAAGGTTGCCAAAGACAGCAGGTGGCGCAAGCCGTAAATCCTGCCGAGGTTACACGAAATAAGTTTGTTTTGTGTCCTCATGTCTTTTGGCATGAGGACATTTTTTCGGAGGTGACACAAATTGCCCAATAAACAGGTACTCGAAAGCAAAAAGGCAATTGTTGATGCACTGGCTGACAAGCTGCAGGGTTCTACCGCTGCTGTCTTCGTTGACTACAAGGGCATCACTGTCGCACAGGATACCGAGCTTCGCAATAAGTTCCGTGAAGCTGGCGTAGAATACACCGTCGTGAAGAACACGCTGACTCGTTTCGCTGCCAACAAGGCAGGCTACGACCAGTTCGATGAGCTGCTCAACGGCACAACTTCTCTCGCCACTACCACAGGCGATCCCATTGCTCCGGCTCGCATCGTTTGCGAATTTGCCAAGAAGAACAAGAATGTTCTGAAAATCAAGGGCGGCTTCGTTGAAGGTTCCGTCCTGTCCGTCGAACAGCTGCAGGGCTTCGGCGAGCTTCCCAGCAAGGATGCTCTCGTTGCACAGGTGCTCGGCACATTCCTGGCCCCCATTTCTTCCCTGGCATTCGTCATTGACCAGATCCGCCAGCAGAAGGAAGGCCCCGCTCCCGCAGAAGCTGCGGAAGCCTAATCAACCATCATATATTACATTAGGAGGATTTTACAATGTCTGAAAAAATCGCTGCTCTGATCGAAGAAGTTAAGGGCCTTACCGTTCTGGAACTGGCCGAGCTCGTACACGCTCTGGAAGACACCTTTGGTGTTTCCGCTGCTGCTGCCGCTGTTGCTGCTCCTGCTGCAGGCGGTGCTGCTGAAGCCGAAGAAAAGACTGAATTTGATGTCATCCTGAAGGATTGCGGCGCATCCAAGCTGAATGTTATCAAGGTGATCCGTGCTGCTACCGGTCTCGGCCTGAAGGAAGCAAAGGAAATCGCTGACAACTGCCCGAAGACTCTGAAGGAAGCTATCTCCAAGGAAGATGCAGAGAAGCTCGCAGCAGATCTGAAGGAAGCCGGCGCAACCGCAGAGATCAAGTAATTTATTTCAAAATAATAAAAATGTTCTTCCGAGCTTTGCTCAGAAGAACATTTTTTTGCTATACACTTATACTTCCCGCATGGCAACGATGACATCGTCCATCGTGCTGTAAACGCGGTTGTCCGCAAGACCGCCGACAAAATTATTCAGGCGGAAGGTCTCGTTGTAGTAGTTGCGGACATCGCTCTTGTAAAGCACCAGCTTCTTGCCCAGACCGTAGCCCAGACCGATTTCCGCAGCGGTGCCGGAGTCGATCTCAATGCCGTTGCAGTTTACCACGAGGTAGGTCGCAAGGCGGATCGCCTTCAGATCCATGTAAAAGCACGCCGCCTTGACAAGCACGGAGCTTTTGTTTGTGATGACGACCTCCTGCGGCAGGAAGGTGGTATAGCCGAGGGCACGCAGGCGGTCGGAGTTGCGCTGATTGGTGTAGCGGTCACCCTCGTTGAAGAGCGGTCCTGCCATATAGACGGCAACCTTGCCGTCTTCGTAAGGAGTCATGTATTTGGCAAGGGCTTCATTGGTTTCTTCATCGGTGATCTCTTCCAGATCCGCACGGAACGGGAAGCCATCCGTGCCGTATTTTTCAGCAAAAACGGGATAGCATATGCCGTCCTTTTCATACACCGCGAACAGCGGATCGGTACTGTTTCCGAGATAAAATTTCATGGGCATACTCCTTTTCGGTATCTTCAAAAAAGTCATTCCACAGAAAAACTCACTGTGGAATGACTTTTTGTTTAATGTTTAATCGCCGGCTTCTCCGTCTTCCGGAGCGACAGCTTCAGCCTCGGTTTCCTCAACAGAGCTGTCTTTGGTTTCTGCGTTGTAATTCTTTTCGCAGTCCTTGCAGACACGGGTCTTGTTGGCTTCGATCGCCTGCTCTAC
>PITX01000116.1 GCA_017577345.1 Clostridiales bacterium | reverse complement strand
CCTGTGGGAAAGCTATGAGCTGACTCCGTCCACCGCTCATGAAGAGGCGGCGGAGATCGAAAGCATCACGGTCGCGCAGAAACATGTGGCTGAATTAAAACGCAAAATTGCTGCCCTCGGCACGCCGAACCTCGGCGCGATCGAGGAATTTGCGCGTGTCAACGAGCGCTATGAATATCTGACCGGTCAAAGAGACGATGTTCTGACCTCCAAGCGTGACTTAGAGGGCATTATCAGTGATATTACGACACAAATGACGGAGATTTTCACGACGGAGTTTGCCAAGATCAACACCTATTTCGGTCAGACCTTTACGGAGATGTTCGGCGGCGGCAAGGCGTCACTGGAGCTGGAAGTGCCGGAAGAGCCGCTGACCTGCGGCATTGAGATCCGCGTCCAGCCTCCCGGAAAACAGCTCAAGACCATTACGCTGCTCTCCGGCGGTGAGAAGGCGTTTGTTGCGATCGCTCTGTATTTTGCGATTCTGCGGGTACGCCCGACCCCGTTCTGTATGCTTGACGAGATCGACGCCGCTTTGGATGACAGAAATGTGGAACGCTTTGCGTCCTACCTGCGCGGCTTCAGCACGAATACACAGTTCATCGTTATCACGCACCGCCGCGGTACGATGGAGGCTGCGGATATGCTCTACGGCGTTACCATGCAGGAGCAGGGTATTTCCAAGATCTTGCATCTTGACCTGAACCAAATGGAACAGCAGCTTGATATTATTTCGGAGGAATAACATGGGCTTTTTTGAAAAAATCAGGAACGGCTTAACGAAAACAAGAACAGCAATGGCTGCAACGATCGGCGGTCTGTTTGACTCCTTTACGGGAGCGAATGAGGATTTCTACGAGGAACTCGAAGAAAGCATGATCCTCGCCGATATGGGCGTTGAGACCTCCTGCAAGGCAGTTGACCTCCTGCGGGAGCGCGTGAAGGAGCAGAAGCTTCGCGGAGCGGAGGAAATCCATAATGCGTTGAAGGACATTCTGGTTGAAATGCTGAATGTCGGTGATACGCAGTTAAAACTAAGCACAAAGCCGTCTGTAGTTCTGGTGATCGGCGTCAACGGTGTCGGAAAACCACGACGATCGGCAAGCTGGCGAACGATCTGCGTCAGCAGGGCAAGAGCGTGATCCTCTGCGCCGGAGATACCTTCCGCGCGGCGGCGGCAGATCAGCTGGAAATCTGGGCAGGCAGAAGCGGTGCGCAGATCGTCCGGCAGCATGAGGGTGCAGACCCTGCCGCTGTCGTCTATGATGGCATCTCCGCGGCAAAAGCAAGAGGAACGGATGTCATCCTCTGCGATACCGCCGGACGCCTGCACAACAAGGCGAACTTAATGAATGAACTTGGGAAAATTTCCAAGATCATTGACCGGGAGCTGCCGGATGCAGATAAAGAAGTTCTGCTCGTGCTCGACGGCACGACCGGACAGAACGGTCTGCTGCAGGCAAAGCAGTTTAAGGAAATCGCCGGTGTGACGGCGATCGCGCTGACCAAGCTCGACGGTACTGCCAAGGGCGGCATCGTCATCTCGGTCGCAGACGCATTGCAGATCCCGGTCAAATATATCGGCGTCGGAGAACAGATGGATGATCTGATGCCGTTTGATGCTGAATCTTTTGTTGATGCACTGATTTAAGGAGGCTTCCATGAGAAACGACGGCAGAGCAGTAGATGAAATGCGAAAGGTAAAGGCAACGCTCGGCTTTTCCAAATTTGCCGAGGGCAGCTGCCTGATTGAAATCGGCGACACGATGGTGCTGTGCAACGCCTCTGTGGAAGACCGTGTCCCTCCCCATGTGACAAGCGGCGGCTGGGTGACGGCAGAGTATTCCATGCTGCCGCGTGCCAACAGAGAGCGTGGTAAACGCGATATTTCCAAGCTGAAGCTGTCCTCGCGCAGTGCGGAGATTCAGCGGTTGATCGGACGCAGTCTTCGATGCGCGGTCGATTTGGAGGCACTCGGCGAGCATACGATCACGATCGACTGCGATGTGCTGCAGGGTGACGGCGGTACCAGAACGGCATCCGTAACCGGTGGCTTTATTGCCCTGACGCTTGCCTGCAAGAAGCTTTTGGAGCAGGGAAAGATTGAGCGTATGCCCGTGCGTACCTATGTTTCCGGCATTTCCGCAGGCATTGTCCGCAATGAGGTTATGCTTGACCTGTGCTATGAGGAGGATTCCAAGGCACTGGTGGACTTCAACTGCATCATGACCGCAGAAGGGGACATCGTTGAGCTGCAGGCGACCGGTGAGGGCCGTCCGTTCAGCGTCGAAGAGCAAAGAAAGCTGATTGCGCTGTGCAGAAAGGGCAATACCGTCCTGACGCAGATGCAGAGACGCTGCCTTGGGAGTTTGGAATGAAGCTGGTACTTGCAAGCAATAACGCTCATAAATTAGAGGAGCTCCGTGCGATTCTCTCTACGCTCGGCATAGAAGTCGTTTCTCAAAAGGAAATGGGTATCTCCGTTGAGCCGGAGGAAAACGGAACGACCTTTGAAGAAAATTCCTATATCAAAGCAAAAACAGTCATGGATGCCTGCGAACTTCCGACGATCGCGGACGATTCCGGTCTGATGGTCGATGCATTGGACGGTGCGCCCGGTGTGTACTCTGCGAGATTCGGCGGTGATGCCTGCAAGAGTGACAGAGACCGTCTGGAATACTTGCTTTCAAGAATGAAAGCCGTGCCGGAGAAAGAAAGAACGGCGCATTTTGTCAGCGTGATCACCATGCTGACGCCCGATGGCAGAAAGGTCATTGCAAGGGGAGAATGCCCCGGCAGGATCCTGTTTGAGGCACACGGTGAAAACGGCTTCGGCTATGACCCGGTCTTTTATGTGCCGGAGGAGGGCTGTACCTTTGCACAGCTGCCGCCGGAGCGGAAAAACCGGATCTCCCACCGTGCAAGAGCATTGGATGCCTTTACGCGTAAAATCAGAGAGGAGAATGGGAATGCTGACAAGTAAGCAAAGATCGGAGCTTCGCTCCGAAGCAAATACCTTGGACACGACACTCATGGTCGGCAAGGACGGCGTAACGGAGAGCGTGATCTCCGAAGCGGCAAGACAGCTTGAAGCGAGAGAACTGGTAAAAGGCCGTGTGCTTGAAGCGGCGCTGATGACTTCCAGAGAAGCCTGTGATGCACTCTGCGAAGCACTGAAAGCGGACGGTATCCAGTGCATCGGCTCGAAATTCGTCCTTTATAAAAAGTCTGAAAAAAAGGCGCAGGAGGCTGCAAGACAGGCAAGAGCCATACAGAAAAAGGCAGCCAATCCCGTGCGCAGAGGTGCGCAGGAGCGTCGCCGCAAGGCAAAGGAAGAACGCGAAAAGAGAAATGAGTATTTCCGCCAGAGTGCAATTCAGGCGGCAATTGATCGCAGGAACGGCAAAAAATAAGAGAGAAGGGCGTTCACAATGGCAAGAATCGGTATCTTCGGCGGCAGCTTTAATCCGCCGCATCTGGGGCATATCCTCGCAGTACGCGAATTTAAGGAGAAACTCTCTTTGGATCGTGTTCTGCTCATTCCTGCCGCAACGCCTCCCCATAAAAAGCTGACGGCTAACTCACCCGATGCGAGCCACCGGCTTGCAATGACCAAGCTTGCAGCAGCAGATCTGCCCTATGCAGAGGTTTCCGACATAGAGCTTCGCCGTGAAGGTGCCAGCTATACCGCAGATACACTGAATGAACTGTGCCTGCGCTATCCAAACGATGAATTCTTCCTCCTGATGGGTACGGATATGTTTTTTTCCTTTGAAACATGGTATCATCCGGAGCGGATTGCCGCACAGGCGGTGATCGCCGTTGCGCACCGCAGTGCGGACAACGCGCAGGAGCTGCAAGCCTGCGCACAAAGACTGCAGGAGAAGCTCGATGCGCGGATTTCCTTTGTGGAAAACGAGTATCTGCCGCATTCTTCGACCTCTGTGCGTGCCATGCTTGCCTTTCATGCCGCACAGGAGTATCTGCATCCTGCCGTGCTGAACTATATTTGGGAAAATAATCTGTATTTTTTACGGGATGATCTGAAGAATCTTTCGTATGACCGCTTAAAGCAGGTCAGTCTGTGCCTGCATGATCCGAAGCGCGTGCCGCATGTGATCGGTTGCAGCGATACGGCTGAATCGTTAGCACGGAATTACGGTGCTGATGAGACAGATGCAAAACGCGCAGGTATTCTGCATGATATTACGAAAGCACTGAATGCACAGGAACAGTTGAAATTGTGCGAACAGTATGCTATGATATTAGATAATTTTGAGCGCAGAAATCCGAAGCTGCTCCATGCGAAGACCGGTGCGGTGATCGCAGAGCAGGTTTTCGGAGAAAATCCTGCCGTTTGCGACGCGATCAAATGGCATACTACCGGCAAGGCAGATATGAATTTGTTGGAGAAAATCATTTATCTTGCCGATTACATGGAGCCGAATCGCGCCTTTGACGGTGTTCAGGAGCTCCGTCGATTAACGGAGCAGAGCTTGGACGATGCGCTGTATCTCGGACTGAAAATGACGATGGAGCAGTTAAAATCCAATCACCGTGACATTGATAAGAATTCCAGTGCGGCACTTCGTTGGCTGGAAGAAAGGAGACAAAACTGATGAAACTGTTTGGCAATAAGAAACGCCCTGCACCTGCAGAAAAAGTGAATACGGCAGCTGCGGCACCGCTTGCGGATGAGGAACAGCAGGAAGAAAAAAGCAAATTACAGCCGCGCACGCGGGCAAATTTCCTGATGATCGGTGCAATTTCCCTGTTTGCCGGTGCGGTCGCGATGTGCTTTACACTGATCAATCAGAGCGCAGAGGTTGCCGCAATGCCGATGGAGGAGCCGAAGGCGATTGATTATAT
>PITX01000115.1 GCA_017577345.1 Clostridiales bacterium | reverse complement strand
CTGCTGGGTCTTTTGCGCGAGATGCCGGAGTATGCCGACTGCTTTATCAGCGGACAGGATGCGCTGTTAGAGGCGGATGCCAAGAGCCTTCTGGTCGTTGTGGATACGAACCGGCCCGATCAGGTCGAGTGCAAGTCGCTTTTGGAGTCCATCCGCAGGGTGGTCGTCATCGACCATCACCGCCGTGCCGCCGATTATATCGAGCAGCCGGTGCTGAATCTGCATGAGCCGTATGCCTCCTCCGCCTCCGAGCTGGTCACGGAGCTGCTGCAGTATTCTCTGGACGCATCGGATATTTCAGTCAACGAGTCGGCATCTTTGCTTGCAGGCATCGTGCTGGACACCAAGAATTTCGGCGTCCGTACCTCCAGCCGTACCTTTGAGGCGGCGGCATTCCTGCGCAGGATCGGTGCAGATACCGTGCTGGTCAAGAAGCTCTTCCAGAACGATCTGCCCTCCACGGTCGCCCGCTATAAGATTATTCAGAATGCGCGGCTTTATCGCCACAAAATTGCGATCGCCGCGCTGGACTATACCGCGACACGCACGATTGCCGCACAGGCGGCAGACGAGCTTCTGAACATTTCCGGCATCGAGGCCTCTTTCGTGCTCTATCCGCAGGAGGATCAGACGATCATTTCCGCCCGTTCGATCGGCGATGCCAATGTGCAGGTGATTTTGGAGCCGTTGGGCGGCGGCGGCAATGCGGCAACGGCAGGTGCGCAGGTCAAGAACAAAAATGTGACCGCGACCCTGGACGAGCTGCTCAGATCCATTGACAAATTCTTTGAACCGTAACAGAAAGAGGAGGAACAGTCATGAAGGTAATTTTACTGCAGGACATCAAGGGCAAGGGGAAAAAGGGTCAGATGCTTGAGGTATCGGACGGCTATGCCAGAAACTACATGCTGCCGCGTAAGATGGCGGTGGAAGCGACTGCGGATAATATTAACACCAAGCGCATGACGGATAAGGCAACGCAGGAGCGCCAGCAGAGGGAGCGCGAGGAGGCGTTTGCGATCTCCAACAGGATGAAGGACATGGTCGTGACCGTCCGCGCCAAAGGCGGCGGAGCGGGCAGGCTCTTTGGCTCCGTAACGACGCAGGAAATCTCCGAGGCGATCAAAAAGCAGGAGGACATCGACATCGACAAGCGCAGGATCGTGCTTGACGAGCAGATCAAGACGACCGGTGACTACACGGTCAAGTGCAAGCTGGGCTATGAGATCACGGCACAGCTCAGGCTGAGAGTTGAGGAACTGTAATATTCCGCAGAAAGAAAAGGGAGGATATCCCAAATGGAAGATTTATTAGGCCGTCAGGCACCCCATTCCTTAGAGGCGGAGCAGTCGGTGCTCGGCTCTATGCTGATCGACAGCCGTTGTATCAACGATGTCATCGGAGCGGTGCGTGCGGAGGACTTTTATTTACAGACCAACCGCGACATTTTTGAAACGATCTATGAGATGTTCAGCTATTCGCAGGTCATTGACCCTGTCACGGTGCTGGACAAGATGCGTGAGCGCGGCGTGTATGACGAGCAGACCTCCACGAAGTATATCATGCAGCTCATGGAGATCACGCCAACGGCGGCGAATGCGAAGCAGTATGCGCAGATCGTGCACGATAAGGGACTGCTGCGCAATCTGAGCGAGGCGGCGTCGGATATCGTCAACACAGTCTATGAGGGCGTCGGCACGGCGCAGGATATGCTGGAGGCGGCGGAAAAGAAGATCTACGCACTGCGCCGCGGCAATACGAATGAATCGCTGGAGCATGTCGGCACGATTTTGCTGAAGGTGTTTGACCGCCTGACCGAGCTGAGTGAATCCGGCAGCGATATTTCGGGCATCCCGTCCGGATTGCGCGATCTGGATAAATTCATCAGCGGTCTGAACAAATCTGACCTGATGCTCCTTGCAGCGCGTCCGGGCATGGGCAAGACCTCCATGGCGCTGAATATTGCGCTGAATGTTGCCAAAAAATATCCCAAGAAGACCGTTGCATTTTTCTCTCTGGAAATGTCCAAGCAGCAGCTTGTTACCAGGCTGATCTCTAACGAGAGCTTTGTGGACAACAAAAAGCTGACGACGGGTCAGCTCAGCGTGGACGAATGGAGCAAGATCGGCATCGCATCGTCTGCCCTGTCGCAGACGGATCTGCGCGTGGACGACAACCCCGCCATCACCGTTGCCGAAATGAATGCCAAGCTGCGCCGCATTGACGATCTGGCACTGGTCGTCATCGACTATTTACAGCTGATGACCTCTGCAGGCAGCAGGCAGAACTACAGCGGCGAAAACCGTCAGCAGGTCGTTTCCGACATTTCCCGTTCGCTCAAGATCATGGCGAAGGAGCTGAATGTGCCGGTTTTGTGCCTGTCACAGCTTTCGCGTGCCAACGAGAGCAGACAGGACAAGCGTCCGATGCTCTCTGACCTGCGCGAGTCGGGCGCGATCGAGCAGGACGCGGATGAGGTACTCTTCCTCTACCGCGAGGATTACTACAACAAGGATACGGAAAAACAGAATGTTGCCGAGTGCATCGTGGCAAAGAACCGCCACGGTGAGACGGGCATGGTAGAGCTGCAATGGCTGCCGCAATTCACGACCTTTGCCGACCGCGAGTGGAGACACAATGAAGGCTGAGGTATTGTCCCGGTGCCGCAGGGAGCACCTGTTCGCTGAAGGGGATCGGGTGATCTGCGCAGTATCCGGCGGTGCAGACTCCATGGCGATGCTGTGGTGTCTGCATTCTTTCCGCGAGGAGCTGGGCATCCGGATCTGTGCGGCACATTTTAATCACTGCCTGCGCGGTGAGGAGGCGGACCGGGACGAGGCATTTGTCCGTTCGTTCTGTGCCGAACACGGCATTGAGTTTTTTGCCGGCAGGGCGAATGTCGCCGCCTTTGCCGGGGAAAACGGACAGACATTGGAGGAAGCGGCACGGGAAAAACGCTACGAATTTCTCCTGTCACTGCCGGGAGATAAAATTGCCACGGCGCACAATGCAGATGACAACGCAGAAACGGTGCTGCTGCATCTTCTGCGCGGCAGCGGTCTGCGCGGTCTGTGTGGTATTCCCCCGCAGCGCGGCAGGATCGTCCGGCCGATGCTTTCTGTCAGCCGTGCGGAAATTCTGAAATTCTTAAACGAAGAGGGCATTGCATGGCAGGAGGATCGGACGAACGGGGACGATGACTGCCTGCGCAACCGCCTGCGGCATCATGTCATGCCGCTTCTGTACGGTGAATCGCCGGAGCTTTGGAAGCTTCTTCTGCGGCAGTGCGAGCTGCTGCGCGGTGAAGATGCGCTGTTGGACAAACTGGCGCAGGAGCTCTTGGAGCCTGACGGCGAGGGCTACCGGATCACGCCATTGCTTTCGGCAGACGATGCTCTGCAAAAGCGCGCGCTGCGCCTGATGCTGCGCGAGGCTTTGCCGCAGAATGCCGCACAGAGCCATATTTCCGCACTGCAGGAACTGCTGCACGCGGGAAACCCGTCCGCGCAGTGCTCCCTGCCGAACGGACTGACGGTACGGCGCAGATATGACACACTGGTGATCACGGATCAGGAGGAAGAACTGACCTTCCCGGAGATCGCCCTGCAAAATCCGGGCATGACCCGGATTCCGCCGCTCGGACTGACCGTCACCTGCACAATTTCAGAGAATTTTGAAAAACAGGGAAATACCCCTTTCCAATTTGCCGTAAAATATGATATGATAGCCAATGCCGCACTGAAGCTGCGACCGCGCAGAACAGGCGACCGGATGAAAATGGACGGCGGCTATACCAAAACGCTGAAAAAACTGCTGATTGAGCAGAAGATTCCCCGCGACAGACGGCAGCAGCTGCCGGTGTTGACGGACGGGGAGAGCGTGATCGCGGTGCTCGGACTGGGCGTCAGCGCGGATTACCGCGCAGATGACGGAGAACGCGCCGTTGTAATAACGGTAGAAAAAGAGAGACGGTAGCGTTGAGACCGGGCATATCCTTTCTGCAAACACACATCTGAGAGCCGGGAGCTGTACCGCAATCTGCCCTACATCGGGGTGCTGAAGCCCTGATTATTTCAGTGAATATCAAAGGAGAGAAGTTTTGAACAACAACTCGCCCAAACGAATCAATTTTGTGATCTACGCGATCATCCTTGCTGTCGCGGTACTGCTGGTATCGGGACTGTTCGGTGGGGAGCATCTGCCGGAGGTCAGCTATTCCGAGATGCGTACCCTTTTTTTGGAGGGCAAGGTCAAGTCCTTTGAATGGGAGGACGGTGATCTGACGCTGGAGCTGTACGGCGATCCCAAGACAGAAGTTACACGGGTCGTGCATGAGCTTGCCGATGTGGAGATGTTCCGCGACGATCTGAGCAGCACCTATGAGCGTCAGCAGCGCGAGGGGATCATCGAAGGCTACAATTTTGTCCAGCCGAGCGGAACGCCGTGGTATCTGCAGCTTCTGCCCTACCTCATTCCGTTTGCTCTGCTGCTTGTCCTCATGTATTTCTTCCTGGGAAGATCGAACGGCGGCGGTGCAGGCGCGATGAAGTTCGGCAAGGCAAATGTCCGTGTGGGCTCCGGCGAAAAGAAAGTCACCTTTGCAGATGTTGCGGGTGTCGAGGAGGAAAAACAGGAGCTGGAGGAGATCGTTGATTTCCTGCGCAATCCGAAGAAGTATCAGGCGATCGGCGCGAAGATCCCCAAGGGCGTGTTGCTGGTCGGACCTCCGGGCACCGGCAAAACCCTGATCGCCAAAGCGGTCGCGGGAGAGGCGGATGTGCAGTTTTTGTCGGTTTCCGGCTCGGATTTCGTCGAGCTGTATGTCGGCGTCGGCGCAAGCCGTGTGCGAGACCTGTTTGAGCATGCGACAAAGGG
>PITX01000114.1 GCA_017577345.1 Clostridiales bacterium | reverse complement strand
CACTGACGCTCTATCGGGACAGCAACGCCGTCTATCGCCGCTTGGGACGCGGAAAAGTACGCTCTGCGCTGGAGGACAGCGTTCCCATGCTGCCGGAGGATGCGCTGAAGCGCAATGCGAAGGACGGCTTTGCACTTGCCTGTGCCACCGCTTTGGACGATGATGCGGAGGCGATGCAGCAGCTTGCCGGAACGGCTGCCTGCTGCGATACCTGCGAAGCGATCGCAGCGGGTGATTTTACCGCGGCGGAGAATGCTTATGCGGATATGAACGATTTCGGCTATGAACGCTATTATGATGAGATCGTGGAGCGGTTTTATGCTGCGATCCGGGAAACGCCCTATCCTGCTGCATCCGACGCGCTGGTGGACAGCAAAACACTGCGTATCTATGAAACGATGGAGGTTTTTGCCCATACGCTGCAAATTCCGTCGGACAACAACCGTTATGTGCGCTATGTGGAGCTGATCTGCTCCCTGGGCGACTATGAGCTGTTCAACGAGGTGTGCAGGGCATTTCAGGTGACCATGCCCGATGTGCAGAAGACCCTTTCCTCGGCAAAATCGGAGCTGAAAAAAGACCGCGCCAATACCGCAGTGCTGAAAGCCCGGCTCGGCGAGCTGGATACGGCGATAGAAGCTTTGCAGGGCTTTGATGAAGACGCCTATCTTGTCAGCGATTATCTGTATGCGCTGACGGCGGCACGCAATGCGCTGGATAAGGTATTGGATAATCCGGCACAGCAGGAAACGGCGCTTTCTGAGCTGACTGCCGCCAACGATACCTTCCTGGATGTGTTGGAGCTGATCGGCAAGGCGATCGGTGATGTTTCCGAGATCCGGGCAAACCTGCCCGACCTTGCATGACCCTCGTCCGAATTGCATAGCATAGCCTCCCCCGAACGTGCATACGATGTAGCACGAGACTTTGGGGGAGGCTATCATTATGAGTAATCTCTACGCCGACATTGCCAGACGGACGGGCGGCGACATCTATATCGGGGTCGTCGGACCGGTACGGACGGGCAAATCGACCTTTATCAAGCGGCTGATGGAGGAACTGGTCATCCCGAATATCGATGACCTTTACCAGAGAGAACGGGCAAAGGATGAACTGCCGCAGAGCGGTTCCGGCAAGACCATTATGACGGCCGAGCCGAAATTTGTCCCGGAGGAAGCTGTGCAGATCACGCCTGACGGCACCGCCACACTGTCCGTGCGGATGATCGATTCGGTGGGCTATATGGTGGACGGTGCGATCGGCTCTATGGAGAACGGTGAGCCGCGGATGGTCACAACGCCGTGGTTTGACGAGGAAATTCCCATGACGGAGGCGGCGGAGCTCGGCACGAAGAAGGTCATGGAGGAGCACTGCACCGTCGGCATTGTTATCACGACAGACGGGACGGTGACGGATATTCCGCGCAGTGACTATATTGCCGCCGAGGAGCGTGCCATCCGCGATATGCAGGCGACGGGAAAGCCCTTTGTCGTACTGGTCAATTCCGCACAGCCGAACAGCCCGGAGGCAAAGGCCCTGCGCGACTATATCGCACAGACCTATGATGTCTGCGCGATGACGGCGGACTGTCAGACGATGCACGAGACAGAGCTGAACGAGCTGTTAAAGGAAGTGCTGTATGCCTTCCCGATGAGGGAAATGCAGGTGTTTTTGCCTGCGTGGGTGCAGACACTGGAACTGGAGCATCCGCTTAAGGCGGCACTATATGAGGTGCTGCGGAGCAACGCCGCGGCAATTTCCCGCCTTGCCGAGGCAGAGCCTGCCATTGCCCGAGTTGCGCAGTTGGAGGACATCTGCGGCTACCGTATTTCCTCCATTGACCTCGGCAGCGGCACGGTCACCTGTGAGCTGGACTTTGAAGAAGGACTGTTTTATCAAATTCTCGGTCAGCGCACGGGCTTTGAGATCGGCAACGACGGACAGCTTCTGTCTCTGCTGACTGCGTTGTCGGAGATGAAAAAGCAGTATGACAAGATCTCCGCCGCGCTGGAGGAGGTGCGTGCTACCGGCTACGGCATCGTCATGCCGTCAGCAGAGGAGCTGCATATGGAGGTGCCGGAGATCGTCCGCAAGGGAAATTCCTACGGTGTCAAGCTTCGGGCAAGTGCGCCGTCCATCCACCTGCTCCGCGCCGACATTCAGACAGAGATCAGCCCGATGGTCGGAGATGAGCAGCAGTCGGAGGAGCTGGTCAAGTACCTGCTCGGGGAATACGAGGGCAATACCGAGAAGCTCTGGGAGAGCAATATCTTCGGAAAATCGGTCTTTGAGCTGGTCAACGAGGGATTGACCACCAAGCTGCGCCGTATGCCGGACGATGCACGCTTCAAGCTCAAGGATGCCCTGACGAAGATCATCAACGAGGGTGCCAACGGGCTGATCTGCCTGCTCCTATAAGCAAAAACACCGCAGAAAGCGTTCTGCGGTGTTTTTTGTCGAAACCGGATATTTTCCATTGCAATGATGCATGAGATTAGATATAATATTTTTAAGAAACAGCATTGAGGTGTCTATGGAACGACTGACGATGGCAGTCCCCTGCCTGTTTGGGCTGGAGGGGCCGGTGGGCGATGAGCTGCGCCGTATGAATATGGAAAATGTCCGCGTGGAGGATCGCCGCGTCTTCTTTGAGGGCGATTTTGAAGCGATGGCGCGGGCAAATGTCCGTCTGCGCATGGGTGAGCGCGTCATGCTCCTGCTTGCCCGTTTCCCTGCAAGGAGCTTTGAGGAGCTGTATCAGGGCGTGAAGGCGATCGAGCTGGAGCGTTTTGTCCCAAAGGACGGCGCTTTCCCTGTCAAGGGCTACAGCCTCGACTCCCAACTGCACAGCGTCCCCGACTGTCAGTCCATTGTGAAAAAGGCGGCGGTAGACCGTTTAGGCGCGAAATACGGCGTGAGCTGGCTGCCTGAGACCGGCGCGACCTATCAGCTCCGCTTTTCCATCATGAAGAACATCTGCGAGGTATTTTTGGACACCTCGGGAGTCAGCCTGCACAAGCGCGGCTACCGCGCCATCGGCAACGAGGCACCGCTGCATGAGACCATGGCGGCGGCTTTGGTCAACCTTTCACGCTATCGCGGCAGAGATTTCTTCTGGGATCCGTTCTGCGGCTCCGGTACGATCGTCATTGAGGCGGCACTGGCTGCCCTCAACCGTGCGCCGGGCTTAAACCGCACCTTTGGTGCGCAGAGCTGGGCATGTGTGCCGGAGGGGGTCTGGGAGCAGGTCAAAATCGAGGCAAAGGATCTGGAATTTCGCGGGGAATACCGTATTCTCGGCACGGATATCGACCCTGCCGGTCTATCCATCGCGATTGCCAATGCGAAAAAAGCGGGCGTATCGAAATATATCGAATTCCGTGAAGCGGATGCAACCAAACAAAGCCTGCCGTGTGACAGCGGCGTGATCGTCTGCAATCCGCCCTACGGGGAACGCATGATGGAGCAGCGGTCGGCACAGCAGTTAATGCGCTCTTTCGGGCGGCATCTGAAATTTGCGGACGGCTGGAAGAAATACATCATTTCCTCCGAACCGGAGTTTGAGCATTTCTTCGGCAAACAGGCGACCAAAAAGAGAAAGCTTTACAACGGCAGATTGCAGTGTAATGTCTATATGTACTATTAAGATATGGGAGACAGAAGATGAAGCATTTATTTATCATCAATCCGGCGGCCGGCAAATACGACAAGACCGGCGAATTTACCCAGAAGATCCGTGAAGTTTGCGACAAACACTGCCTTGCATATGAAATTCTGGTTTCCCGTGCGCCCGGTGACTGCACCAGGATCGCGCAAGCAGCGGCGGCAACGGGCGATCCCGTCCGTATTTATGCCTGCGGCGGCGACGGTACGCTCAACGAGGTCGTCAATGGTGTCATCGGCTATATGAACGCCGCTGTCACACATTTTCCCGGCGGTTCCGGCAACGATTTTATCAAGATTTTCTCCGAGCCTGCCGCATTTAAAAGCCTCAACCGCCTGCTTGACGGCGATGTAGCCACCTTCGACCTGATCCGCTGTCAGGAGGATCACTATTCCCTCAATATCTGCTCCGTTGGGTTTGACGCGAGGATCGGCACTTCGGTCGGCAAGTATAAGCGTCTTCCGCTGCTTTCCGGCTCCGGCGCGTACATCCTCTCGACCGGGATCAATCTGGTCAAGGGCATTCAGCAGCATTATGAGATCGAGATCGACGGCGAGGTTTTCAATGACAAACAGACGATGATCTGCGTTTCCAACGGACGCTGGTACGGAGGCGGCTTTAATCCGACCCCGAAGGCAGAGCCGGATGACGGCATGCTGGATGTTTTGCTCGTCAAGGGCGTTTCCCGCCTGACCGTGGCAAATGTCATCGGCAAGTACAAGGCAGGAAAGTATGAGGAACTGCCGGATATTATCCGCCATTTCCGCTGCAAAAAGGTCGTTGTCCGCTGCGATGCCGAGAGCGAGATCAATCTGGACGGCGAGCTGCTGATGGGCAAGGAAATCACCTTTGAGATCGTGCCGCAGGCAGTGCGCTTCTTCTACCCCAAGGGGCTGACCTACTGCGCAAAGAAGCCTGCAACGGTATAATCAAACAAAACAAAGGGGCTGTCGCAAAATTGTGAAATTGCATACAAGATATGATTGCGCACCGATGCCGAAGCATCGGTGCGCAAATCATATTGTCAAGAAAGACCGTAACTGTCGAAACAGAGATTGAAATTGTCAAATATGTCATTGTTATGAAAAACCTCAAGTGCGCCGCGCTTTTGTCCTCCCCTGCTAAGGGGAGGGGGACCGCGAAGCGGTGGAGGGGTTTTCTCTCCGTTTATTTATGATCATTTTCCAATTCGCAGAATAAGAAAATACATCACTTATTTACTAA
>PITX01000113.1 GCA_017577345.1 Clostridiales bacterium | reverse complement strand
CAACATGCCTCTGTAGCTCAGTAGGTAGAGCAGCGGACTGAAAATCCGCGTGTCGTTGGTTCAACTCCGACCGGAGGCACCATTTTTTAGCATTAGACTCCATGTCGGAGTTGAAAGGCGGCTCTTGACAACATGCCGGTGGCATGTTGTAACCGCCGTGGCTTTTCCGCAGAAAAGCAACTCCGACCGGAGGCACCATTCAAAAGCATACGGTTCTTAGGTTTTTCCGAAGAACCACATGCGGGTGTAGCTCATCTGGTAGAGCGCCACCTTGCCAAGGTGGAGGTAGCGAGTTCGAGCCTCGTCACCCGCTCCAAAAAAATAAGGAACGCCGCCGCGTTCCTTGTTTCATATTCGGTGCCGTGGCCAAGTGGTAAGGCAAAGGTCTGCAAAACCTTTATTCCCCAGTTCAAATCTGGGCGGCACCTCCATCATTGTGCTACGAAAAAGCACAAACCCTGAAAACCCTTGAGAAATCAAGGGTTTTCACCGTTTTTACGGGAAATTTTCAAAATGAATTTCGGGGCAAAAAATTGAATAAATCGGTGAACTACACGGACTTGAACTAACGACTGCTGAAAAAATGTTTTTCCGGCAGGCATTCAAGCCCGTTTTTTATTACAGCTTCCTCACCCGGACTTGAACTGGGGACAACAAAAAATTAACTTATGTAGACCGTAATTCGACCTTTTACGCCAAGACATAACGGCAAGGTCAAGCGCAGCCACCGCAAGGACAACGAAGAATTCTATGCGAGCCACAAATTCTATTCCTTTGCAGACTTTGAAAAGCAGCTTGCGGTCCGTCAAAGGCAGTACAATAGTTTCCCAATGAGACCTCTCAACTGGCAGTCACCTAAAACTGTCCTTTTTTCTTTCGCAAAAGTGTAAGACATCATTGACAAACCTACAAAAAAACATTGAAAAATAATTTTCCTTATTGCAATGTATCGAATAAAGCAATGTAATATAATATAGTACAATGCGGTTTTTGTGTACTATTTTGACATAAGGAGAGGCAAAATGGTAAGCTATAAAAAGCTATGGAAATTATTGATTGACAAGGATATCCCCGTTTCCATTGTGCTCGGAATTGCACTCGGTGCGCTATTCGGCTTTGTGCTTTCGTTCCTGTTTGAGCTTGCGCACAAGCGCCATGACTCCATGCGGCAGAGCATCAAGGTCATTCTTATGCTCGGCAGTGCATTTCTGCTGATGGCGATCGAAGTATGGCTGGACGGGATAGTGTCGGTATCCGGTCTGCTTGCAGTGATGAGCATGGCGTGCGTCATTCAGCTTCGCACGCGCAAGGAGGTTTCAAGCGACCTCTCCGCCAAGTACGGAAGGCTTTGGATCGCCGCCGAGGTCATCCTGTTTGTCCTTGTCGGTGCTGCGGTGGATATCCGCTATACTCTGGAAGCAGGCATTGCGGCAATCGCAATGATTTTCATCGGGCTTGCCTTCCGCTCCGTCGGCGTACTGCTTTGCCTGCTCGGCACGAAGCTGGATCGCAGGGAACGGCTGTATTGCGTTATTGCCTATCTGCCGAAAGCCACGGTTCAGGCCGCCATCGGCTCTGTGCCGCTGGCACTCGGCTTGCCCTGCGGAAATATCGTGCTGTCCGTTGCGGTACTCTCCATCCTGATTACCGCACCGCTCGGCGCGATCGGTATGGATCTGAGCTATCGGAAGCTATTACAATGTGAGCCGATGAAAACGCAGGAGTGAATTGCTCCTGCGTTTTTCTTCGCAAAACCGTTGCGAACGGCGATGGTTTGTGCTATCATTGGAAAAAATGTCGGAAGGAGGGACGGAAACAGTGCGCGAAGTGAATTCCTTTGTGAAGGGCATACGGGACGGGCTGCCGATCTGCTTCGGCTATTTGTCGGTCGCCTTTGCGTTCGGCATTTTTGCCGCAGCAAACGGCATGAGTGTTATCGAAGCGTTGCTGATGTCGATGACGAATGTCACCTCCGCCGGACAACTTGCGGCAGTCCCGATCATTGCTTCCGGAGGAACGCTGATCGAACTGGCGGTTTCCCAGCTTGTGATCAATCTGCGCTATGCGCTGATGTCGGTTTCCCTGTCTCAGAAGCTTGGGAAAAGTGTACGCCTGATCGACCGCTTCCTGATCGCATTTGTCAACACGGATGAGGTTTTTGCCGTTGCGTCTTCACAGGATGGAGCGGTCGGCAGAAAGTATCTGTACGGACTGATCCTCACACCGTTTCTCGGCTGGAGTGCAGGAACGCTGCTGGGAGCTGCTGCGGGACAATGGCTGCCGCCCATTGTGATCTCTGCACTCGGGATTGCGATCTACGGGATGTTCATTGCAATCGTACTTCCAAAAGCCAAGCGGCACCGTCCTACGGCGTTTTGTGCATTGCTCGCGGTCGCTTTGAGCTGTGTTTTTACCTATATTCCCGGTCTGAAGGATGTACCGAGCGGCTTTGCTGTCATTATCTGCGCTGTCATTGCAGCGTCTGTTATGGCTATCACCGTACCGGTGAGGGAGGAGAAGCCGAATGAATAACTTTTTCTTATATCTTGCGGTAATGGCAGGCGTGACTTATCTGATCCGTATGCTTCCGCTGGTACTGATGCGCAGAAAGCTCCAAAACCGTTTTCTTCTTTCGTTCCTTTACTATATTCCGTACGCAGTGCTGTCTGTCATGACGATCCCGGCTATTTTCTATGCGGTAGGGAACTGGCACGCGGCGGTTGCAGGCTTTGCAGTCGCAGTGATCCTGGCATTTTTCAACCGAAGCCTTGTGAAGGTCGCGGCGTTTTCCTGTATTGCTGTGCTTGCGGTGGAGCTTTTGGAAAAGTTTTGACAGAAATCATGTCAAAAAGTGTTGAAATTTTGGGATAATTACTATATAATGAAGTCGGGTAACCAAAATAAAGATCAGGAGGGTTCAATTCCATGGGTAAATTTGCAGTTCGCGAAACCGCTACCGGCATTAAATTCAATCTGAAGGCAGGCAATGGCGAGATCATAGCTACATCTGAAGTCTATAGCTCCGAAGCTGCATGTAACAAGGGCATTGAGAGCGTCAAGAAGAATGCGCCTATTGCTGCCATTGAAAATCAGACGGTGGAAGGCTACGCCGTTGAGAAGCATCCGAAGTTTGAGATCTACAAGGATAAGGCGGGCGAATTCCGTTTCCGTCTGAAGGCGACCAACGGGCAGATCATTGCTGTCGGCGAGGGCTACAAGGCTTTGGCAGGCTGCCTGAACGGCATTGAGTCCGTTAAGAAGAATGCGCCCGATGCTCCCATTGTAAAGGAGTAATCCATGGATATTAAGGCAAAGATCACCGAGATCGTTGAAAAGATCAAAAAGGATCCGACTTTGAAGGACGAGTTTACGAAAAATCCGGAAAAAGCGATCGAAAAGCTCATCGGCGTTGACATTCCCGACGGTGCGGTCGATTCGGTCGTTTCCGGTGTCAAGGCGAAGCTCACCGGTGACAAGCTTGCCGATGCAGCTGAAGCAATTAAGAAGATTTTCTGAGCAATACGATGCTGCCGTGAACAACGGCAGCATTTTATGCTATCATATGGAAGGGAATTTTGCGTCGATCCCTGTTGACTTTTCTGCGGAAACTTGCTATATATGTTTTGTATTATTTTGAGGAGAGCGGGCATGAGAGGCTGGCGTACCGTACGGGAAATTCTTGTTATCATTTTTGCTGCACTGCTTCTGGCATTCAGCTACCATATTTTTATTTTTCCGAATGAATTTGCACCGGCAGGACTTCCGGGTTTTGCAACGATGCTGCAATATCTGTTTGACTTCAAGGTCGGTTACATGACCCTTATCATCAATATTCCGCTGGTCATTGCGGTTTATCTGCTGATCGGGCATGAATACGCGATCCGCTCTGCGATCTTTGCCGCGTTCTTTTCCGGGACACTGCTTGTGCTGGATTATGTAGATTTATCCATGTTTCTCTACGATACGGAAAACAGCGCGATCCTCGCACCGATCGCAGGCGGTGTGATCAGCGGCTTCTGCTACGGTATTGTGATGAAGCGCAACAGCAGTACCGGAGGCACCGATCTGGTAGCGGCACTTGTGCAGCACAAGCTGCCGGAATACAATCTGCTCTGGGTCATTTTTGCGATCAATGCCGCAGTTGCAGCGGCGTCTTATTTCGTATACGGCTATAAGCTGGAGCCGGTGATCCTCTGCGTGATCTACTGCTTCCTCTCCAGCAAGGTCAGCGATGTCATGCTGAAGGGCTTTAAGGAGACGGTCAAATTCGAGATTGTGACGGATCAGCCGGAGGAGCTGGCAAAGGCACTGATGGATACCCTGCATCACGGCGTAACAGAAATCCCGGCAATTGGCGGCTTTACCCACAGTAATAAAACCCTGCTGATCTGCGTCGTCAACAAGCGGCAGATCGTCCGCTTCCAGAAGATCATCAGCAAATTCCCTGGCTCCTTTGCGTATCTTTCCAGCGTCAAAGAGACGATGGGAAATTTCATACGGCAGTAAGCAAGGGGCTGTCGCAAAATTGTGAAATTGCATACAAGATAAGTCATTGCGCACCGATGCCGTGCATCGGTGCGCAATTCATACTGTCAAAAAATCTGTAACCGTCAAAATAAAGAATAGCATTAGGATACCTGTCATTGCGAGGCTGACGAAAAAAGGAAGTCCTTCAACCGTGTCATTGCGAGCCGGTTTTCAACCGGCGTGGCAATCCGTGCCTGTCAGGTTTTGTACTTCTCCGATATACGGTACATGTCTGAAATTTGCTACTGACAGATTCCCACGGTCGCTTCGCTCCCTCGCAATGACATGACTTTGGTGCGGTGCACTTTTGTCCTCCCCTGCTAAGGGGAGGGGGACCGCGAAGCGGTGGAGGGGTTCTCTCTCCATGAC